>DAEF01000179.1:0-15586 GCA_002495225.1 Methanoregulaceae archaeon UBA288
TGGGTGATGCCCATCGAGTAGAGGACGTTCGCCGCCTTCGCCTTCGCGTAGAGTTCCGCCGCCGCCTTGATCGTCTCGGCCGGGACGCCCGTGATCTTCGAGACGTTCTCGAACGAGTACTCGGGCTTCATGACAACCTCCTTGAGCTTGTCGTAGTCCTTGGTCCGCTTCTCGACGAACTCCTTGTCCTGCAGGTCGTTCGCGATGATGTACTGCATGAAGGAGTTGAGCAGCGCGACGTCCGTGCCCGAATCGAAGGGCATGTAGATGTCCGCGAGCTTCGCCGTCGGCGTGAGGCGCGGGTCGGCCGCGATGATCTTCGCGCCCTTCTTCTTGGCCTGCATGATCCGCCGGCCGATCAGGGGGTGCTGCTCAAGTGTGTTGGTCCCGATGATGAAGAGGACGTCCGCGTCGGCGATGTCCTTGATCGACTGGGTCATCGCACCGGAGCCGAAGGCACCGGCGAGACCGACCACAGTCGAGGCGTGGCAGAGTCGGGCGCAGTGGTCGATGTTCGGGGTCTTCATGACCACACGCGCGAACTTCTGCATCAGGTAGTTCTCTTCGTTTGAGACGCGGGCCGACGAGAGGGCCGCGCTCTGCTCGCCCTGATACTGCTTGAACTTCTGGGCGATCAGGTCGTACGCCTCGTCCCAGGAGGCCTCGACGAACTTGCCGTCTTTCTTGATCAGCGGGGTCGTCAGCCGGTCCTCGGAATTGACGAACTCCCAGGCGTAGTTGCCCTTCGGGCAGAGCTTGCCTTCATTGACCGGGTTCCGGTGCCAGGGTGCGACACCTACGACCTTGCCGTCCTTGACGACAAGGTTGAACCCGCATCCGGTGCCGCAATACGGGCACGTTGTGGGTACGTATTTCATCTCCATAGAGAGTCCTCGAACAGCAGATTGTCTGCGAGTAAACCTATTTAATTATACTGGTTTTACTGTGCCGATCTGCTGGATATCGGTGGGTCTTCGCATGAGACTGACGCCGCTCCGGGCAGAATGTTTAAATACTCCCCCCGGTTCACCCTCAAGAGCGCAGGTGTTCGCATGACACGTCCCGTCCCGATCGCTCCGATGATGGCCGATCTGATCCGAAAGGGCCTCGTCGCCGTGGACGGGACGGTCTACGAAAACCTCGACGCCTGCACCTACTGCGGCGGGGCCGTGAGGTCCCACGACTTCCGGTCCAAGCGGTTCGCCACGGTCACGGAGGGCGCCGCCGTACGCACCATCCACGTCGCCGTGAAACGGTTCCGGTGCGCCCGGTGCGGGCGCCTCTGCTACGCCGACTCCCCGTTCTACCCCGGGACACGGCATGGCGCGCCGATCGTCGAGCTCGCCGCAGTGCTGGCCGAACGCATGCCCCCGGGCCGGACCGCCCGGACCCTCGAGCACCTCGGCATCGTGCTCGACCGCGCCACGGTCAGGTCTTACGCGTCCCTGCCCCTCCCCCCGATCACGACCACAGAGCTCTTCGGGGTGCCGATCCCGGTCTCTTTTCTTCACCTCTCCTCGTCGGGGCCCTCGCGGGCAGCGGCCGGTGGCGGGGTCGTCAGTCCGCGCCGCGCCGGTCGAGAAGGGGAATGAGCGGCAGGAAGAAGACGACGAAGAAGAACGGGAAACCGAGCAGAAAGAGGACCGCGCTCAGCCCGAGCGAGACCGCGAGGAGGGAGAGCGCGAGGACCCACCGGTTCACGGCACGCTCTCACGGAGCCCCAGCGCCCGCACCGCGTGGGCCGGCAGGGCGTCCGCGGCGGGGGCGGAGAGCGGAGTCCCGCCGAGCACCGGCGCGAAGGTCGGCGCCCCGATACCGGCCACCACGATCTCGCGGGCCCCCGCGGACGCGATCGCGGCCCCGACCGCCTCCCGGACCTCGTCGAGCTGCGCCGCCCAGGCCTGCTCCGCGATCGAGAGGGCGGCCTCTTCCCCGATCTCCTCGAGGTCGGCGCAGACGGTCCGCGCGATCCGCCGCAGGGCGCCCTCCCGCGTCCGGGGGCCGCGGTCCGGCGTGTCGCAGGTGTAGTCGTCGGGGCCGATGTGGCCGAGCGCGAGGTGGACGTCGCCGGACTGGGCGAAGTGCTCGGACGCGAGCGGCGTCCGGACGCCGCCGACCTCGACGGTCCGGACGATCGCCGGCACCGTCGTCCTGAGCATCCCCGTGTAGACCAGGTACCCCCGCTGGAGCCGGTCCAGGTCGGTGAGCCCGAGGAGGCGGTCGAACGCGCCGAGGGGCACGACGTCTGCCGTGGTCGACCCGACGTCGAGGAGCACCGCGTCCGGGTGCTTGTCGCGGAGCCAGTCCGCGGAGGCGAGCCAGTTCGCCGCGGCGAGGCTCGGGTCCGGGCCGTCGTGGAACTGCCCGTCGGTCCCGTAGAACCGGGCGCCCGGGAGGACCGAGCAGACCTCGTTGACGATGAACGCGATCCCCTCCGCCTTCGAGGCAAAGCAGTCGGCGAGCTCGCCCGACATCACGACAACCGCCTCCTCGCCCGCGTACGGGGCGAGCAGGTCCGCGATTGGCGCGCCCGTCCAGAGCGGGCAGTAGTGGACCGCGGACCCGCGCGCGTCCGCGACCTTGAGGTTCGCGCCGCCGACGTCGATCCCGATCACAGGCGGGTCACCGTGCCGTCGGCCCCGTACCGGGCGCGGCCCGCGAGGTGGACCTCGCCCGGCCCCTGCCCCTTCGAGGCCCGGACGAGCAGGTCGGCGATCTCCTCCTGCATGACCGCGGCGATCCCGATGACCGAGGTCGTGACCCGGGGGTTGACGTCGACCACGTACGGCTGATCGCCGAGGACCAGGTCGACCCCGGCGTACCCCTGGCACCCGAGCACCTCGACGGTTTTCCGGGCGACTGCGAGGCACTCGTCGCGCCGCGGGTGGTCGATCGGCGTCTCGCCCCCGCGGTAGTGGAAGCGCCCCTCGGGGTCGACCTCGATCGCCTGCCGGTTCAGGGCGAGGACCAGCGGGGGGTCGCCCGACCAGTACTCGCAGGCGTCGCCGATGACCCGCGAGCCGACGAGCGAGACCGAGAGGTGCTCGCCCTCGATGAACTCCTGGCCGAACTCGCCCTCGTTCGCGGGCCCGTCCGTGACCCGGACGCCCTGCGCGCCGCAGCCCCTGATCGGCTTGATCACGCGCCGCCCCCCGGTTCGCTCGGCCGGGACGGGGACACCGTGGGCCGACAGGATCGCGGCCGACCGCTGCTTGTTCGCGGCGACGGCGACGTTCATCGCGCCGCAGCCGACGTTGTGGCAGAGCCCCTCGAGGGTCCGGGTGAACCCGGCGAGGAGCGGATCGGGGGCGATGACGAGGCCCGCGTCGCACCCCGGAGCGAGTCGCCGGATCTCGGCGTCGAGGTCGGCCGACGCCGGCGTCACGACCTCGTAGCCCGAAGCCTCGAAGCTCGCCTTCAGCACGCCGAGCATCGCGGCCCCTTCGGCCGCGATCGACGCATCGCCCGCGAACGACGCGTACTCCGCGAGAAACGCCTTCATGCAGCAATCGTGCACGGTCATCACAGATGAACCCGACGGCGGGGGCAGAACCCTTTTTCCTCTCCCCGCGCGACACCTAAGCGATGAGGCCTCGCGTCCTGCTGACGAACGATGACGGAGTCAACTCGGTCGGCCTCTGGGCCGCCCACGATGCGCTCACGCCGATCGCCGACGTGACCGTGGTCGCCCCCGCGACCCAGCAGTCCGCGGTCGGCCGGTCGATCTCGATCTTTGAGCCCCTCCGGGTCGACGAGATCACGCACCACGGGGTCCAGGCGTACGCGGTCGCGGGAAAGCCGACGGACGCGGTGATCATCGGGCTCTTCGCGCTCAAGATCGAGCCCGACCTGATCGTCTCGGGGATCAACATCGGCGAGAATCTCTCGTTCGAGTCGATCATGACCTCGGGCACCGTCGGGGCCGCCCTCGAGGGCGCGAACCAAGGCGTGCCCGGGATCGCGGTCTCGCTCCAGGTCGAGGACCAGGGCGACAAGTTCGGCGACCCCCGGCAGTCGGCCCAGTCGTTCTCCGGGGCCGCGAGCGTGACCCGCGACTGCTGTGAGCGGGTCTTCCGGCACGGGTTCCCGGCCGGCACCCACGTGATCAACGTCAACGTCCCCGCCCGGCCGACGGGAGGGTACGCGTGCACTCGGCTCGCGAAGAAACTCTTCTCGACCGGGGTCGAGCGGCGGCTCGTCCCCCGCGGGCGGCCCTATTACTGGATCGACGGCCCCCTCATCGACGACGCCGAGACCGGCACGGACGTCCACGCGATCCGCGAGGGCCGGGTCTCGGTCACCCCCCTCACCCTCGACTGCACGGCGCCGGGGGCCGCTCCCGCGATCGCCGACCTCTTCCGGGACTAAAAGAGCCGGGAGACACTTATCCCCTGTCCCGGCGAACCTCCCCGTGATGGCAGACGACGGGCCGAAACGGGCCGCCGGGCGTGCGGCGGCCGATCTGATCGAGGACGGGATGGCCATCGGGCTCGGCACGGGCTCGACCGTGCGCTATGCCATGGAGCGCCTCGCTGAACGGGTCCGCGAGGGGCTCGTCGTCGTCGGCGTCCCCACGTCCCACCAGACCGCCTCTCGCGCCCGCGCGCTCGGGATCCCGCTCGTATCCCTGAACGACGCCCCGCACCTCGCTCTCGCGATCGACGGCGCGGACCAGGTCGACCCCGCCCTCCGTTTGATCAAGGGGCGCGGCGCCGCCCAGACGCGCGAGAAGTGCGTCGCTGCCGCAGCCGACAGGCTCGTGATCGTGGTCGACGGGGCGAAACTCGCGGACCGCCTCTCGGCCGTGGTGCCGATCGAGGTGCTGCCGTTCTCGTGCGCGTTCGTGGCCTCCCGGCTCGCGGAGCTCGGAGGGACGGGCAGCGTGCGCGAGGGGGTCTCCAAGGACGGGCCGGTCGTGACCGACAACGGCGGGTTCGTGCTTNNCTTCGGGCCGATCGAGGACCCCGCCGGGCTCGAACAAACGATAGAGGCGATCCCCGGGGTCGTGACCGCCGGTCTCTTTACCGGGTTTTCGGAAAAAACGGTGGTGATTGTTGGAAACGACGCGGGCTGCCGCGTCGTCAGCTCTGGATCGTCGCGTCCTCGGACTGGGTGGTGATGGTGCGCAGGCGCTGCATGATGTCGCGCTGCTTCTCCGCCTCCGCCCGCTTCTCTTCCTCGATCGCGTCGACGACCTCGCCGATCGGCAGCGAAAGCCGGTAGATCTTGACCGGGCGTCCCTTCGACTCCGCCTTGGACTCCCTGCTCTCGACCCATCCCTCCTTGATCAGCCGGTGCATGGCGATCGAGACCTCGGGCTGCCGCAGATCGGTCCCGCGTTCGATCTCGCGCGACGTCGCCTCGGGGATCGAGGCGAGGTAGACGAGCACCTTGGCGATGTTCCGTTTGATCCCCAGGCTCATGAGAAGTCCAGCGAACTCCTCTTCCTTCTGCGTGAAGACCATGTACTTTTCGGGCCGCATGTAAATCTCCGATATATTACACTGCTTATTTTAGAAATCTCAATAAAATAAATGTATCCATTTGACGCTACCAGAGCGCGATATCCTTGATCACTTCAAAAATTTCGGCGTACTTCACGTTTATCTTGAACCCGTAGTACATGGCGCGTCCCTTGACGCCCTCGAGCCACCAGGGGCCGTAGGTGTCGAGCTGGGTGCGGTGGGCCATGATCGCGTCGAGCTTCAGCATGATGGTGTCCGAGACGTCGACGTAATACTGCCCCCGGAACGGGTTCGGGGCGATCCCGCCCGGGATCGTCTGCTCGTACATGTAGACCGAGCAGTCGTTCTTGCGCGTGGTCGCGATCACGGCGTTCGTGACTGCCGCGTGGTCCTGGTGCGAGTCGTTGTTCGAGTGGGTGTAGACGACGTCGGGCCCGAAGCCGCTGTAGATCTGGTCGAACCTCCGGACCAGCTGGCGCGAGAAGACCAGCTCGTCGGGGACGACATCCATCACGACCAGGTCGGCGCCGAGGATCGATGCCGCCTCTTCGGCCTCCTGGACCCGTTCCTCTCTCCGGTTCGGGACGGTCGCGACCACCATCAGGACCTCGTGGCCCCGGGTCGTGTACCGGGCGATCGTGCCGCCCATCCCGATCTCGAGGTCGTCGGGATGTGCGCCGAATGCAAGCACCTTCATGCCAGAAAAACCTCTTCGCCGTCGCCGGAAGCCCGCGGGGCCCGGCCGACCGCACGCTTCGACACCGTTGGGGCGGAGGCGCGATAAAGCTATATCGTCGGCCGTCCGGCGCCGATCCCGGCGCGATCCGGGGTGATTTTAATACCGGTTTTGGCGAATACTGATGAAACGGCCGGCGGAGGGCCCGATCAGATGCCGATCAGAACGCGCGAGGACTACCGATTCTACCTCGAGGCCGACCGGGCCTCGCTCGCAATGACGCGATCGCGTCCGCGCCTCTTCGGCGACGAGATCTGGCGGTTCGAGCGGCTGCTCCGCGCGATCGAGTACTGCGGGTGCCACCCCGATTCCCTCATCTGGAAGGCGAGGAAATCCCTGCTCATGCTCAGGTTTCACCTACTCTCGACCCGCCTCGGCTTCACGATCCCCCCGAACGTCTTCGGCCCGGGCCTCGCGATCGCGCACCGCGGCACGATCGTCGTGAACGGCGCCGCCCGCGTGGGCGCCAACTGCAGGTTGCACGTCTGCGTCAATATCGGCACCCGCGCAGGGACCGACGATCAGGTCCCTGTGATAGGCGACAACGTCTACATCGGCCCCGGTGCCATGCTTTTCGGCCCCATCCGTATCGCCGACGGGATCGCGATCGGCGCGAACTCGGTCGTGAACAAGTCCTTCGAGGAGCCGAACATCACGGTCGCCGGCGCTCCGGCCAGGAAGATCAGCGACCGGGGGAGCGAGGGACTGCTGATACAGGGCACCGAGGCGGCGGGACGCAGACGTGAGCGCTGATTCGGCGCCCCTAGAGGAGTCCGGGGAGAGCCCCGCCCCCCGTTCCCACGGGCCGAACTTCTCGAAGGACGTGCTGAAACTCGTCTCGGGCACGACCTTCGCCCAGGCCCTCGTCATCATCGCCTCACCCCTCCTGACCCGGCTCTTCTCTCCCGAGGCGTTCGGCCTGCTCGCGATCTTCACCTCGATCACGAAGGTCCTCGGCGTGGTCTCGTGCCTTCGGTACGAGTTCGCGATCATGCTCCCCGACAACGAGCGGGACGCGGTCAACCTGCTCGCGCTCTGCGTCGGGATCGTGACCGGGATCTCGCTTCTCAGCCTCCCGTTCTTCCTCGTCTTCGAGCCCGCGATCGTCTCGGCCCTGAACGCGCCCGGCCTCGCCGGCCGCCTCTGGCTCGTTTCGCCGTTCGTCTTCGTCTCCGGCCTCTTCCTCGCGCTCAACTACTGGAACTCGCGGACGCGCCGGTACGGCCGGCTCTCCGTGGCCCGGGTGCTCTCGTCGGTCGCGATCACCGGCGGGCAGCTCGCCGCGGGCGCAGCCGGGATCGGGACCGGCGGCGCGCTGATCGGGGCGAGCGCGTTCGGCCAGGGGGTCGCGACGGGCGTCCTCGGCGCCCAGATCCTCCGCGACGACCACCGGCGGTTCCGGCGCCTCTTCTCGCCCGCACGGGTGCGCTCCGTGCTCGTCCGATACAAGCGGTTCCCGCTCTTCGACTCGTGGTCGGGCCTCCTCAACGTCTCGTCCTGGCAGCTCCCATCCCTCCTTCTGCCGATCTTCTTCTCCCCCGTCCAGGTCGGGTACTACGCGCTCGCCTTCCGGCTGATCGTGCTGCCCATGGACCTGATCGGCGGGGCCATCCAGCAGGTCTTCTTCCAGCGCGCCTCGAACGCGGAGCGTGACGGAAACCTCGCCGGTCTGACCGAGTCGGTCTTCACGGTCCTGCTCCGGATCGGCCTCTTCCCGATGCTGACCCTCTCGCTGATCGGCGAGGAGCTCTTCAGCATCGTCTTCGGCGCGGCATGGGCCGAGGCCGGGTTCTACACGCAGCTCCTGGCCGTCTGGGCCGTGGTCTGGTTCATCTCGTCCCCGCTCTCGACCATCTACATGGTCCAGGAGAAACAGGGCTTCGGCCTCCTGGTCAACGCCGCCAACTTCGTCACCAGGCTAGCGGCGCTGATCGCGGGCGGGATGCTCGGGTCGGCCCGCATCGCGATCCTGCTCTTCGGCGTCTCCGGGATCGCGGTCTACGGCTACCTCTGTGTCCGCCTGCTCATGTTCTCGGGGATCCCGATACGCCGCACCGCGCGCCTCGTCGCCGACGCGCTGCTGCCGTTCCTCCCGGTGGGCGCGATTTTGCTCGGGCTGAAACTGGTCGGCACGCCGGTCCTGGTCCACCTGGCCCTGGGCATACTCGCCGTGATGCTCTACTTCGTCTACCTCTTCCGGTCCGACCATCAGTTCCGGGAGGTCCTGGGCGGCCTCGGCGTGCCGGGGATGCGGTGAGCGTCCCGTCGCAGGGACGCGGATTCGAGAAAGAACGATAGCGAGGGATGGATTTGAACCATCGATCTTCGGGTTATGAGCCCGACGGGATCTCCTGACTACCCCACCTCGCTTCGGGGTCTATCGTTTGCCGTCCGGTTGTAATATATCTATCCGCCGAACCGAATTCACCTCGCCAGCAGCCATAAATATCCAAACCGCACGCCCCTGTCATGGACGACGAACTCGCCCGACTGCGCGAGCGGCGGATGCAGGAACTGCTCGCGGCGAAAGAAGCCAGTCCGGTTCCCGCGGCAACCGTGCTGACCGCGACGGGCCAGAACCTCGAGGTGCTGGCGACGACCCATCCCAACCTCGTGGTCGACTGCTGGGCCCCCTGGTGCGGGCCGTGCCGCCGCGTCGGGCCCGTGGTGGAGGCCCTCGCCGCCGAGTTTGCGGGTCGGATCGCCTTCGCCAAGCTCAACACCGACGAGAACCAGCATGCCGCGCGTCGGTTCGGCATCTCCGCCATCCCGACCCTGCTCCTTTTCCAGTCGGGAAGGCTCGTCGGCCAGATCACGGGCGCCTACCCGATCGACGCGATGCGGGCCGAGCTTCTCCGGCGGTTCGGCCTCCGGTAAAAAAGGGGGTTACTCGCCGGCCCCCGCCTCCGGCGCCAACGATGCCGTCCCGACGCTGAGCGCCTGCACCACGCCGATCACCACCGCCGAGAGCGGGAGCGCGATCACGATCGGGTCGATCAGGCTCCAGGGCGCGCCGAGCAGGGTCGGTACGCCGAAGAGGGCCTGCGAGATCCCGATCGGCTTCGCCTCCGCCGCGTGGACGAAGAACGTCCAGAGGAGCCACGAGAGCGTCCCGGCGAGGAAGCTCGCCTTCGCGGCCAGCGGGCTCGGACGCCTGGTCAGCACGCCGACGGCGAAGATCGGGAGAAAGGCCGCGGCGCAGAGGCCCATGAACATCGCCGTCGCCCGCGCGATGATCGACCCGGGCATCAAAAACGCGATCCCGACCGATGCGACCATCATCACCACGCAGCCGACCTGGTTCGACCGCACCGAGTGGACGCAGGCCTTCCCGCGGCTCCAGACGTCGCAGACGAGGGCCGAGCCCATCGCGTGGAAGAGCGAGGCGAGCGTCGACATCGCGGCGGCGAGCAGGGTGAGCATGAAGACCACGATGAAGAGGTCCGGCATCGCCTGGTTGATATAGAGCGGGATGATCGAGTCGACGTTGCCCCCGGCCGCCTGGATCGCGATCTGGCCGCCCTCGCGGTAGAACCAGACGTTGGTGAGCGCGCCGACCGTGAACGCGACCCCGGTCATCATCAGCAGGAAGGGCCCGCCGGCCGCCATGGCGCGGTTGAGCGTCCGGTCGTCCTTCGCGCACATGAACCGCACGACCAGCTGGGGCTGGGCGAGCACGCCGATCCCGACGCCGAGCACGAGGGTCGTGATCAGCGTGTACCAGATCGGCGACCCGAGGTCCGGCATGGTCGTCCACCCCTGCATCCCCTGCGCCTCGAGGGTCTCCGGCACGAGCGGTGTCATCGCGTCGAGCGCGGCGTGTGCCGCGTTCACGCCACCGAGGTAGACATAGGTGAGCACGAGCAGGACGGTCATCCCGGCGAGCATGATGACCCCCTGGAACGCGTCCGTGTACATCACGGCGATCAGGCCGCCGTAGACGACGTAGAGCGCGACGATCACGGCGAAGGCGAGCAGCGAGGTCGTGTACGAGACCCCGAGCGTCGTCTCGATGAACCGGGCGCCGCCGATCAGGATCGCGGCCGTGTAGAGCGGCATGCCGAGGACGATGACGATGCCCGTCCCGTACTGCATGAACGGGGAGTTGTACCGCTTGCCCATCAGGTCGGGGAAGGTGACCGCGCCGAGCTGCTGGCCGAGCCGGCGCGTCGGCCGTCCGAAGACCGCGAACGCGATCAGGATGCCGAGGCCGATGTTGAGGACCGTCAGCCAGATCAGGCCCATGCCGAGGTTCGCGGCCTGCCCGCCGAAGCCGACGATCGCGGAGGTCGAGATGAAGGTCGCGCCGTACGAGAGGGCGATCACGACCGGGTGCTGCTTCCGGCCGGCGAGCAGGTAGTCCTCGCTCGACTTCGTCCGTCTATACCCGAGGTAGCCGAGGGCGATCGTGATCGCGAGATAGATCACGGTCGCGACGGCGAGGGTCAGGGTGTCAACTGTCACTGGACTCGCCCCTATAGCCGTGGTAGAGTCCGTACGCGATACACGCGAGCGTAAAGCCGATGGAGAGGCCGTAGCCGAGCAGGATCTGGGGGTCGTTGATGGCGAACATGTGTCATATCACCGAAAGGATTTCGAAAGATACCCGGGGGTGTTCTGTCAGAAACAATGCGGGGGAACCGGCGCGTTGGCGGGTTCCCTAGCGAAAGAAGAATGCGACGAGGAAGGATGCGGTTGAACAGAGAGAGTGAGATCGCACCATCCGGGATACCCTGCGAAAGTATTTCCCGCGGCGGTTAAAAAACTTCCGCGTCCCGCCCCGCATCACCTTTTAGCCCCAGCCCCCGTACCTGAATGCAATGCCCGGTGCGTACGACGATCTGCACGGCACGCTCCAGATGACCCTCCTCCAGCGGCTCGGCTGGAGCGCGCTGCGCCCGCTCCAGGAAGAGACCTGCCGGGCGGCCGCGACGGGGGCCGATCTCCTCGTGATCGCGCCGACGGCCGGGGGCAAGACCGAGGCAGCGCTGATCCCGGTCGTGGACCGGGCCCTCAGGGAGGGCGCTGCCGGCGTCTTCTGCATCTACCTCTCGCCGCTGAAGGCCCTGATCAACGACCAGCTCGACCGCGTCGAGGGACTCTGTCTGCCGGGCCGGCTCTCGGCCGCCGCGTTCCACGGCGACATCCCGCCCTCGGAGCGGCGGCGCGATCCGGACGACGAGCCGCACGTCCTCCTCATCACGCCCGAGTCGCTCGAGATCCTGCTCCACGACCCCGCGTCGGCGCGGCGCTTCTCGCCGCTGCGGTACGTGGTGATCGACGAGGTGCACGCGTTCGTGGGGACCGACCGCGGGGTCCAGGTGCGGGCCATGCTCGACCGGCTCGACCGCGCTGCCGGCCGGCCCGTGCAGCGGATCGGCCTCTCGGCCACGGTCGGCAACCCGGCCGACGTGCTGGCCTGGCTCTCGGGCCCGGGCCGGCGGCAGCAGCTCGTCCAGCTCCCGGCCCCCCCGGCCCCGCGCCGGTTCTCGTTCGCGATCGAGCCCGACGAGGCGGGCCGGGCCGACGCGATCGTCCGGCTGGTGCGGGGCCGCCGCGCCCTGGTCTTCGCCTCGTCGCGGGGGCACGTGGAGCGGCTCTCGACCCTGCTCGACGGGCGCGTCGCGTCCCTCTACTGCCACCACTCCTCGGTCTCGCCGGCTGTGCGGCAGGCGGCCGAGCACGCGGCGAAGGCCGGCGAGCCGTTCTGCATCGCCTGCACCTCGACCCTCGAGCTCGGGATCGACATCGGCGACCTGGACCTCGTGGTCCAGCTCGGCCCGCCGTCCTCGGTGGCGTCGTTTCTCCAGCGGCTCGGCCGGACCGGCCGGCGGGGCGAGCCCCCGCGCTTCGCGTTCGTGCTCGCGCGCCCCTCCGACCTCGTGCTCGCGCTCGGAGCGGTCGAGGCGGCTGCGCGGGGCGAGGCCGAACCGATCGCGCCCCCGGCCCGGCCGTACCACGTGCTGGCGCAGCAGCTCATGCTCGCGCTCGGGCGGGCCCGGCGGGCCCGGCGGGCCGCGCTGGTCGAGGAGGTCGCCGGGCTCGGGCCGTTCCGGTCCATCCCCGGGGACGAGGTCGAGCTCGTCCTCGACCACCTCGTCGCCGAGGGGTTCGCCGCGGCCGACGGCGACCTGCTCATGGTCGGCCCGGCCGCAGAGCTCGTCTTCGGCGGGGCGCACCGGCAGGAGCTCTTCAGCGTGCTCCGCGGCGGGCGCGACTACCGGGCCGTCACACCCGATGGCGAGGAGGTCGGCCGGCTCGACGCCCGCTTCGCGAAGTCGGACGCGCCCGGCGCGTTCTCGCTCGGCGGAAAGGGCTGGAGCGTGGTCGGCCGCGACGACGCCCACGGCCTCCTGATCGTGGAGCCGGGGACGGCGGGGGGGCGCAGGGCCTTCTGGTCGGGCGAGCGCGGCGGGGCGAGCCCGCTCGTGGCCGGCGCGGCCCTCCGGATCCTCTCGGCCCGCGCCACCTCGCTCCCGCTCGACGATGCCACCCGGGAGACGCTCGATTCGGTCCTCGCCGAGATCCCCTGCGGGGTCGAGCCCGGGGGCGTCACGGTCGTCGAGCGCTGGAACGGCCCCCTGCCCGAGGTGCTGGTTGTGACCCCGTTCGGCGCCCTCGGGAACCGCGTGGTCACCGCGTTCCTCCGCGCCCGCCTCGGGCCGCGGCCGGCGATCGTGCCGGACGACGTCGGCATCGTCCTCCGCCGTGTGGGAAAGGCCGGGCAGGGCGGGCGCCGCGTCCACGCCGCGCTCGAAGCGATGCAGTCGGCAGGGCTCGAGGAGGTCGCTTCCTGCCTCCCGGCCGTGCCGCCCTCGGCCCGGGCCTTCGGCCCGCTCGTGCCGCCCGCGCTCTTCGGCCGCATGGTCGCCGAGGACCAGTACCGTTTACCCGGGCTGCTGCGGGCGCTCGCGGCCCGGCCCATCGCCTTCACGCCAGACGACGACGGCGCCCCCGAGGGCCCCGAGGCCGAGCAGGACGCCGTCGCTCGGGGCGACGCCCGGCGCCAGCGGGGTGCCGAAGCCGGCCACCCCGCCGACGAGCACCACGAGCCCGGCGAGCCCGGTGACGGCGGCGAGGACGGGCAGCAGGCGCCCCGCTGAGCCGGAGAGGGCCGGGGGCGCGAACGCCGGGCGGAGCACGGCGAGGACGAGGGCGAGGGTCGCGGCCCCGAAGAGCCACTCGGAGGGCGACCCGAGCTCGGCCAGCAGGCCCGAGAGGAAGTAGTCGGGGTAGTGGCCCGGCGCGAACGGCCCGAGAAGCGGGAAGAACCAGGCCGACGGGTCGCGCCACATCGCGTCCAGGAGCTGGTGCGAGAGGACGCCGAGCGCGAGCGCGGGGGCGAGCCAGGTGTGCCGTCCGCGGAAAAGCAGGGACCCGGCGGCGAGCACCAGCAGCAGGAACGCGAGCGAGTGGCCCACGAGCCGGCCGTTGTCGATCGTGGACGCGAGCAACAGGTGGCCGAGCGGCTTGTCGACCAGGTCGGGCAGGATGCCGCCGAGAAGGCCGGTCACGACCAGCCGGCGGTCGCCCGTCGCCCGGGCGAGGGCGAGGCCGATCGCCGCCCCGACGAAGAGGTGGCAGAAGACGAGCATGCCCTCAGGCGTAGGCGTCGATCAGCCGGCCGAAGATCGCGACCGCCTCCTCGAGGGCCGCGACGGGGACGCGCTCGTCGATTGCGTGGATCCGCGCGAGCTCGCCCGGGCCGTACTCGACCGTGGGAAAGTTCGCGAGGCGGAGGGCGCGGGCGTCCGAGGCGGCCCACTGGACGATCGGGACCGCGGGCACGCCGCGGACGGCCTCGACGGCCGCCGCGATCCGGGAGACGATCCGCGCGCTGGGCGGGGTGCAGCTCGGGGCCGACGCGCTCATGCACTCCATCTCCGCTCGCGACGCGTGGGCGCGCAGGTCGGTCGCGACCAGGGCCGGGTCGCAGCCCCAGGGCAGGCGGAGGTCGAGCTCGAGCTCGCAGCGCTCCGCGACGATGTTCGCCTTCTCGCCCCCCTCGATCCGGCCTGGGTTGTAACTGATCCGGCGGAGCACCGAGCCGATCCCCGGCGCGTCGAACGCCGCTTCGAGGACGCGTTCCGAGTCCGCGATCACCGGCGCGAGCTCGGGCCCGGGGTCGTGGACCCGCTCGTGGAGCCGTCGCACGTGCTCGATCAGGGCGACGGCCTCCATCACGGCCGAGACCCCGCGGGCCGGGTAGAGCGAGGCGTGGCCCGGCTCGCCCGTGAAATGGAACCGGGCCCGGAAGAGGCCCTTCTGGCCGATGCAGGGCGCCCCCGCGGGCGTCGGCTCGGCGATCAGGCAGTCGCAGGGGCACAGCATCTTTTCACGGAGCAGGTACTCGATCCCACCTCCGCCCGTCTCCTCGTCGCAGACGAACGCGAGGCCGATATGCCCGATGTCGCGCCCGCGCTCGATCGCCTCCGCGACGGCCGCGATCAGGGCGGCGCAGCCCCCCTTCATGTCCGTCGCCCCGCGGCCCAGGACGTACCCGTCGCGGACTTCGCCGCCGAACGGGTCGAACGACCAGGTCTCGCCGAGCGCTGGGACCACGTCCAGGTGGCCGCAGAGCAGGAGATCGGCCGAGAGGCCGTTCGCGACCACGTTCGCCCGCTCCGTCGACTCGCCTGCGACGTCAGCCCGAAGCCCGAGGGCCGCGAGCCGGTCGCGCACGAGCTCCGCGCAGTCCCGCGTGTCGCCCGGCGGGTTCTCCGATCGGCAGGCGATCAGATCGGCCGCGAGGCGGGCGACGCCGGTCATGCGCTCCGGCTGGCCTGGTACTCCTCGAAGAGCCGGTCGAGCGAGCCCGTTTCCGAGTACAGCCCCTTCAGGAACTCGTTCTCGAAGAGCTCGTCGATCGCCATGATGAAGAACCCGACCGGGAGGGCCGTCTTCGAGTCGGGGTCGAGCACGAGCCGGAACGCCCGGTACGACGCCGGATCCTCGTCGTCGTAGACCAGCCGCCAGACCGTCGGGAGGCGCTCAAACCGCTCGGGGTGGTTCGCCTTGAGCCAGTTCACGAACCCCCGGAAGAGCGGGCGGTCGTTCTTCTTCTCCTCGTCGATCCTCCAGCGCATGTACTCCATGCTCATGACGTTCTTGGGCGAGGCGTAGTTGTACGAGAGGAGGCCGATCGTGTAGTCGAGGTGGGCGACTGCGTCGAGGAAGTGGAACTTCAACACCGGGTGGAAGAGCGAGGTGTCGTGGAGCATCAGCGACTTGCCGTAAAGGTGGAGCAGGGCACGCACGTACTCGTTTTTGTCACTCATGTCGTGAGGGTGGGCCGGAGGGATTCAAATACCTTTAGATACCGGTCGATATCAAAGGACAGAAAAGAAAAATGGGCTCGCGGAGATTCGAACTCCGGACCTCCGCC
>DAEF01000179.1:15603-17129 GCA_002495225.1 Methanoregulaceae archaeon UBA288
GTCATGCCACTAGACCATCGATGCGAACTGCTTTCATCCGTTCGCAGTCCGGTCTATTATAATTTCTCGTCCGTCCATTTTATCGTTTCTATCGGCCGATCCGGCGAGAGAACGAGGGGCCCGGTAGGTGGGGGGGCCTGGTCAGATCTCGGTCCGGATCCGCTCGAGGGCCTCGATCCGCCGCTCCAGCGGGGGGTGGGTCGCGAAGAGCTCGGCGAGGAACGAGCCGCCCACGGGCAGGATGTAGAACGCGTTCGCGCTCTCGGCCTGCCGCCGCCGCTCCTCGGGCGCGGCTGCGATCCGGCCGTTGATCTTGAGCAGGGCCGAGATCAGGGAGTCGGGGTCGCGGGTGATCAGGGCGCTGCCCCGGTCGGCCGCGAACTCGCGGTACCGCGAGAGGGACATCATCAGCAGGGTCGAGACGACCCAGACCACGATCGCGACGACCCAGGCGATCATCCAGGGACTGCCCTCGCGCCGGTCCCCGAGCGAGAGGAAGATCGCGTTGTTCATGATCAGGGACGCGATCATCGCCACGAACGAGGCAAGCGTCATGGTCAGAATGTCCCGGTTCTTGACGTGGGCGAGCTCGTGGGCGAGCACGGCGTCGAGCTCACGGGGCGTGAGGAGCTTGTGGATCGAGTCCGTCACGGCGACCACGGCGTGTTTCGGCGACCGGCCGGTGGCGAAGGCGTTCGGGATTGGCGAGGGCATGACGGCGACGCGGGGCATTGGGATCTCCGCCTCCGTCGCGAGCCGCTCCACCGTCCGGTGGAGCTGCGGGTATTCGTCGGCGTCGACGATCCGGGCGCCGGTGGACATGAGGACCAGCCGGTCCGAGAAGAAGTACTGGACGAAGGTGAAGCCGACCGAGATCAGGACGAGCCCCCAGAGGCCCACCCCCAGCGAGCGGAGGACCGCGAGGAACGCGAGGAAGACCATGAGCAGCAGGCCCATCGTCAGCCAGATCCGCATCGAGAGACCGAAGTCACGCGGCCATTTCATGGTTACTAAAATCACGATGCGCGCCCATAAAGGGATCGATACAGGAGCCCCGCAACGACCCTATCCGGATGTTTTTCGTGGCGCGGCTGGCCGTTCCGTATAAATGCGGGGCCGGCGAAGAGGACGCCGCCGCCCCCCCCAGGAGGCGGCTGAACGCAGGAGGCGCTGCCATTCATAAGTGGTTGCGGCGGCGATCATTTCGATGGAGTCGCCGTCTCTCCCCGGAGGCATCTTTGGAGCACGGGAGACGGTGGGGCATCGCCGGCGCGATTTCCCGCTCAGTCTCCGCGTTGCGGCCTGGGCTGACGCTTGAGGATCACGGTCTGAGTTATCAGGCCTAACCCGGTCGACTTCGTTCTGTCCACCACCTGTTCAGTTCCGCCGATTTCGACCGTTCAAGCCACGATCCGGCTCACGCCCGGTCTGAGCATCTTCCGGTGCACGCACCCCGAAGCGGCGATCGCCTTGGACCACCTCACCATCGGCCTGGCGGGGGAATCGTCCCGATCCCCATCGTCCCG
>DAEF01000244.1:0-1418 GCA_002495225.1 Methanoregulaceae archaeon UBA288
CCGGATCACCGGGCTCGACAAGGGCAGGGTCTGCTAGTAGCGCCATTCGACCACCATTATCACACACAGTGGAGGAAGCAATCATGGGAAGACTCGACGGAAAAGTTGCGATCGTGACCGGGGCGAGCTCCGGCATGGGCGAGGCGATCACGAGGCTCTTCGCGAAGGAGGGCGCCACTGTCCTCGCCATCGCGCGGCGGAAAGAGAAGCTGCAGGCCGTCATCGACGAGATCACGGCTCAGGGCGGAAAGGCCATCGCCGTCGCCGGCGACGTCTCGAAAGAGGAGGATGTCAAGAACGCAGTGAAGACGGCCGTCGAGAAATGTGGCAAGCTCGACATCGTCGTCAATAACGCGGGCTCGCTCGACAAGGTGGCGCCCGTGGTCGACATGGATGACGAGACGTGGCGGAGAGTCTTCAGCATCAACGTCGACGGTCCCATGTATATGTTCCGCGCCGCCATCCCTGAGATGCTCAAGAACCCCGGCGATGCCGAGGGGATCAACAAGGGCGCCTTCATGACGGTATCGTCCATCGCCGCCACCCACGGCGCGCATGGAGGGGCCGCGTACACCGCGTCCAAGCACGCAAACCTTGGGCTCGCGAAGAACGTCGCGTTCATGTACGCCAAGAAGGGGCTGCGGTCCAACATCATCGCGCCCGGGTACGTCCAGACCGAGATGGTGGACCTCTCCAGGACCACCCAGAGCCACGCCGAGGGGATGGCGCTCGCGTCCGCCGGTGCCGGGGCCGTCCCGCGCATGGGCAAGGCCGAGGAGATCGCCGCGCTCGCTCTCTTCCTGGCATCGGACGAGTCGAGCCTCATCAACGGCGCCGTCGTCGCCGCCGACGCCGGATGGGCGGCGTGGTAAAGTAGCACGGACGACCACGTCCTGCCGGGCAGGCGAATGGGGCATGGCGGGACCGGCCCCGAGCCTGCGCCAGGGAGGGCATGCCAGGAGCACGTACGCGAGCCGCACTGTAGAAACCACAATGGGGAAGACCTGAGTATCCATCGTGATCGAACGGTGCTGGAACGAGATGTTCGACGGCACATCGCTATTGAAGAACAAGAACCAGAAGTGAAAACAAGGAGGTTGAAAACAATGAGAGGATGGCAATTTGAGCGGACACACAAGCCGCTGGAACTGATCGAAAAACCCGATCCCGTCGCAAAGCCGGGATACGTCGTGCTCGACGTCAAGGCCTCCGGGCTCTGTCACTCGGACGTGGGCGCGCTCGATGACGAGAAGTGGATGGCCCTGATGAGCACCCCGCTCTTCATCGGGCACGAGTACGCGGGCGTCATCACCGAGGTGGGCGGGGGCGTCACGAAGTTCAAGGTGGGCGACAAGGTCGGCGTCTGCCCCATGCCCACCAAGGATGGGTACGGCGGCGGCTACGGCCGCGACGGCGGG
>DAEF01000244.1:1517-4471 GCA_002495225.1 Methanoregulaceae archaeon UBA288
ATCATCGGCATCGGCGGCCTGGGCTCGATCGGGGCCCGCGTCGCCGTCCTGAAGGGCGCGGAGGTCTACGCGGCGACGAGGAGCCCCGCCGCGCAGCAGGAGGCCCTCAAACTGGGCTGCAAGGCGGTCTACACGTCGATAACCGAGGCGGCGAAGCACGACCTTGACGTCATCGTCGACTTCGCCGGGGCCGGCACGACGACATCGGACGCCATCGAGGCGGTTCGCCCCGGCGGGCGCGTGGTCCTGGTGGGGATGGCGAAACTCGAGACCACCATCAACACGATGACCCTGATCACCCACGAGGTCACCCTGGTGGGGAGCCAGGGCGGGAACGCGGACGACATCGCCGCCGTCTACGGGATGATGGCGTCGGGCGAGCTCAAGCCGGAGATCATCGAGATCGGGTTCGAGGAGATCGGCGAGGGGCTCGAGAAGTTGAAGGCGGGCGGCGTCAAGGGGCGCATGGTCGCCATGATGGACCGGTGAGGGGCATCCTCCCCGAACGCTCCTGATCTCCCCCGGGCTGCGGGCGGACAGGAGAGACGGCCCGGGAGCACCGCGCCCGGGTACCTTTCGCGTGCGAGCGCGGGATCGCCGGCGGGGGATGCATTTCGGACGGTTGTGCAGCGCGGGCAGATCATGCAGCCCCGGGGACACCCGTCCCGGGCCGCCTCACCTTTTTTTTCTCTCCACCGCCGCACGATTCACACTGCCGGAGAACCCCTGCTCCCTGGAACCGTCGACGGAGTGGGCGCCCGCGACAACCGACCCGGCGACGGGAGATATCGTCAGACACGGCGGGAGCTGCCGTTGTCTCCAATCTCCGGCAGCTCCGCCCTTCAACGGAACTCGCCAGCCATCTCCGATCCCGGTCCATCCCGGGATAAATAGACCCGGGGGCGATGGACGGGATGGAGAGGGTAGGATAGCGGTTGCCGGGCGAGACGAGCCCGCTGCCCCGGAGGGATGATCCGGGGTGGGTCCCTCACGCACCGTCACCCCGGCCGTCGACGACAATTGTGCTCCCCTTCTCAGGGGCGTGCGGCGTGGTCACGTTCGCGACACCGACCTGACGGAGCACGGCCTTCCCTGGTCCGGAAACGCCTCCGCTGCCCCGGTGCTGGCCCCGACGCCGGCGTCGCGCACGGACAGGAAGGACAGATCGACCGACGACCCGGTCCGGACCTCGAGCGCGGTCCCGAATCCCGCGCAGGCGACATCATCGACGGAGAGTGTGCTCGTCGGAAAACCGTATCGTTGATCCGCCCAGATCGGACTGCTCGAATCCGATGCCGGGTCCTGGAAAGGAGGGAGGGCAGGGTATACATCATCGCCGGGGCTGCTGCTGACTGGCCCCCTCGTTCAGGACATCGGGCGAATCAGCGCCGCCATCCCGGGACACGTGTAGCAGCTTGGTGGACGACGCAAGCTCCCGGATGTAGGCGTCGAAGTCGTGCCAGATCGAGAGCGCGGCCGCGACCTCCCCGTTGACGATGACGGGGGTCGAGGACCCGAGCGCCCGGTAGATCCCCCAATTGGAGAGATTCATCTCGCTCCGCTCTCCCTGGGCCACGATCTCGCCGCGGAGCGCCCGTGCGCACGAGAGATCGCTGCGGATGAGCAGGCTGCCGTCGGCGCGGCGGGCTTCGTGGCGGGCAAGAAGATCGTGGATGGACATCCCGACCACGGGGATTTCGGAGAGGCGAGCCGCCGCGCGGTTGACGGCCGCGATCCGCCCACCGGGAAGGTAGAAGAGGGCGGGCTCGTGGATGCGTTCCATCTCGTCGAGGAGTGCCTCGTTCAGGACCGTCAAGCCCTCAAGCCCCTCGGTGGCCCTGAGTGAGCCGGACATCTGCATGGTACAGAGCGAGCCGGATACGGGCCGATAATTGGTTGCCCGTCGACTTTGCACGAGCCCGATCCCTGGCAGGCGGTCCGCTGCGGAGTACGACCATCGGCGGGAACCGTGGGAGGCGCAGGTGTCAGGCCTTCTCGGCCGATCGCCGGGGAGCTTCTGGTGGAGCGGCGGGGATAGCCACGATATCCGGTGCGACGGGTATGCCGGCTGGGACCAACAGGTGACGAACTCGTGCCGTGTTCACTGTCAAGCCCCATCTGAGGGTGGTCCTGAACGGCGCGCTCACTGAAAGGCGGATGCCCATCGGAGCGAGCGTGAGCTTATGCGGGGATGTCTCCGCCGGTTTCGTCGATGGGCGATCCCGGGTGGGAGACGGACCAAACCCGCGCCTGCTGGTGAGGCTGAGAACTTCCTGCAAAAAAGGAGGGTCAGTACTTGTAGTACCGCCCCTTCTCGTCGTAGACGCCCTCGGGCTCGGCCGGCGTCGACTCGGCCACGGCCCGGAAGAGCCGCGCCTTGTACCCGGTCACGAACACGAACGCGAAGAGGATGAAGACCCCGTAGAGGACTGCGCCGAGCGCGATGCCGTCCGGCCCGACCATCAGCGCGAACTCCTCCGGCCCGAAGGTCGCGATGTCCGCGGGCGTCAACGAGGCCAGCGGCTCGAGCCGTTCGAAGAGCACCATCGTCCAGGCCAGGAGGAGGGCGAACCCGACGACGAAGAGGATCGCGATCGTCGCGAGCAGGAAGACTGCCACCTCCCGGAGGTGCGCCAGCACGAGCGAGACCGAGCGGCGGAGCGAGGCGAAGACACCGAGCCCCTCGAAGCACGCGGCCGTGTCGTAGAGCGAGAGGAAGAACGCGACCGGGATCATGATCACGATCGCCGCACCGGCCGCGAGGTCGGCCGAGAACCCGCCGCCCGCGAGCGAGAGCAGCACGGTCAGGGCGAGGACCAGGAGCACCGCCGCAAACCCGACCACGAGCCCGGGCAGGAGCACGCGGAAGTAGTTCCGAACCCCCTCGGTGAGGAGGAGACGCGGCGACGAATCCGCCTCGCGGAGCACGCCGTAGGCGCCCGCCAGCAGGAACG
>DAEF01000021.1 GCA_002495225.1 Methanoregulaceae archaeon UBA288
AGATGAGCCTGCTCCTCTTCGTGGCGCTCGCGGGATATCTCGTAGCCTCCAGGATCAACCAGTCGGCCGTCGTCGGCGAGATCCTGGTCGGGATCCTGGTCGGGCCTTCCGTGCTCGGGCTGATCACCTACACGGACTTTGTCTCGTCCCTCGCACACCTCGGCGCGATCTTCCTCCTCTTCACGATCGGGTTCGAGTTCTGCATACGCGATATTCTGAACGTCCGATATGGCGTGATCGCCACCATCGGTGTGGTCGCACCATGGATCGGGGGGTACCTGACGACCTCTCTTCTCGGGTACTCGACCGCCTCTGCTCTCTTCGTGGGCACGGCCCTGACCGCAACGAGCATCGCGATCACCGCGAACGTGCTTCGCGAACTCGGTCGGCTCGAGACGCCGGTCGCGAAGGCCATCATCGGTGCCGCCGTGATCGACGACGTCCTCGCCCTGCTCGTGCTCGGCGTCACGACGGACATGATCCGGGGATCTATCTCGATCTCTGCCCTCGGCACGAGCCTCGCGGCCGCTGTCGTCTTTATCGGACTGGGTCTCCTGGCCGGGATCAAGATCGTCTCCCCTCTGCTCGCGTGGCTGGACTGCCGGCCGCTGGCACGGCAGTACCCCGAATTCGTCTTTATGACCGCGCTCGCGGTCGCCTTCCTCTACGCGATGGTCGCCGAGCTGATCGGCCTCTCGGCGATCGTGGGCGCGTTCATCGCGGGGGTTTCGTGCCGCGAGGTCACCCTCTGCCACAGCAAGGACCTGCGGGAAGGAGCCGAGTACCTCCAGGTCATCTTCGCCGCGATCTTCTTCGTGTCGCTCGGGATCATCGTCGACCTGCACGCGATCACGCCGGCTGTCGCCGTGCTGGTCGGTGTGCTCACCGTGGTGGCGATGATAACGAAGGTGGTCGGGTGCGGCCTCCCTGCCCGGCTCTTCGGGTACTCGTGGCGGGATGCGGCCGTCATCGGCTTCGGGATGGCGCCGCGGGGGGAGGTCGCGATGATCGTGGCCCTGATCGGGTTGAACGCCGGGGTGGTCGGCCAGGAGATCTTCGTGGCGGTCATCATGATGAGCCTGATCACGACCGTGATCACGCCGGTCGTCTTCCAGAACTGGCTCCTGAAGCCGCTCCCCGAAGAAGTGGCACCTGTCTGCAGGCAGGGATAGGGAGCAGAGGCGGAAACAGGCCCCCGGCGCGCGAACGGGCGGAAGGGCTTATTCCTCTTCCGCCGATGCTGTCCTCGGGCAGAGATCCGGGAACCGCAGTCTCCACTATTCCGGAGGTCGTTCCGCCAAAGGGTTCCCCACGTCTCCGCTATCACTCTTCTCGGGTTATTCTTTCATCTCTGCAGGCAGGTCCTTCTGATCCCGGCGGCCGCGGAACAATCCGGTCCCGGCCCTGGCGGGAACGTCGTGCGGGACAGGATGAACCTGCCACGGAGCAGGCGCCTCCGTGGGACCGCCCGGAAAAACCGACGCAGGTGAGAATAGAACAGAGGGGGCAGTGAGTTCGATGGGCGTGATACTCCTCGTCTCCAGGGGCACAACCCCCGTGTGAAATGGGGAGAAGACGGAGAGGCGGTCAGAGTCGACGACGTGCCGACGGGCCAGTGCCCCTGCCAGTGGTCGAAGCAGATCCGAAGGGGAGGGCTCCAGTGGCAACCTGGAGAAAATAACACGGCGTCGATCTGACCGTCCGGCGGCTCGAATAACGGGTTGCCACGGTTCGCACTTCCCCGAGGGTGCTCAGGGGTTGTTGTTACAATCCACACAACGGCGTGGCTTCAATCAGGGGTAAGAACCAGTTCCGAACAGCCGCTCACGAACCCCCCATGGTCGGATTCTGCCGGAACTCGACGAAGATACAGTTCCGAAATGGAAAAGACATCCAGTACCATCTCTCCCGAGAACCGACCGGTGTTCCTCTGTTGCCCGGCTCGCTGAAAGTGCGGAACGTGCAATTTTCACGAGCGTCGCATCATGGTGACGGGGATATCGACCCCGCTCTGCCGGGAGTATTCCTCGACGCGCTCGAAGACGCGCCGGACCATCCCCCCGCTTGTCAGGATCGCGGTATCTTCACCGAGGAGCGCCCTCAGGATGCACTTGTCGACGACCCCGTACGTGTAGTGGAGGAGAATCCCTTCGTCCGCCGCCCGCTGCTTGGCGCGGGTGCCCATCGCGCCTACCGATGTCTCCAGTTGTGAAGCCAACCACCCGGCGAGCCCCCCGTTTTCGGGTGCATCCACATCGTAGACCGCGATAGTGCCGGGGGACAGACGGCAGCAGTTACGTTCGAACGCGTGATCGATCACCTGCAAAATGTCGAGCACGGAGAGCGGTCGTCTCGGCGGCAACGAGAAGCCCCGCTCCTCGAGTTCGTGGTAGATGTCGAGGAGGATGGGGGTCGAGAGGTGGGCCCTCCGCACCAGGTCACGGTCCCCGAACGCGACCCCGGGGATATCTTCCTGGAGGATCTGGCCGTCCACCAGCAGGATCGCCCGGTGCGCCCACGGATAGGCCAGCTCGATATCGTGCGTCGAGACGACGATCGTCGTGCCCCGGTCGTTCAGCTCATCGAGGAGTTCCATGATCTCTTCCGATCCCCGTGGATCGAGGCTGCTGGTCGGCTCATCGAAGACGAGCACCTCGGGCTCCATCGCGAGCACGCCGGCGATCGCCACCTTCTTCTTCTCGCCACCGGAGAGTTGGTGGGTCGGACGGTGCTCGAACCCCTCGAGCCCGACGGCCCGGAGCGCCTCCCCGACCGCGTGCTTCACCTCGTTCTCGGGAAGGCCCAGATTCGTCGGGCCGAATCCCACGTCCTGGTAGACAGTCGGGGCCACGATCTGCTGATCCGGGTTCTGAAGGACGAAGCCGACGCTCTTTCGGAGCTTCCGGAGGGATTTCGCGTCGTAGGCGATCGGATGGTTGTCATACAGCATCGTCCCTGAATCAGGACGGAGCATGCCGTTGAACATCATCAGGAGGGTCGATTTTCCCGCGCCGTTGGGCCCGATGAGNNCGCGCCGTTGGGCCCGACGATCGCGATCTTCTCTCCCCGGCGTACATGGAAATTGATGCCCCGGACCACCTCGTCTCCACGTGGATAGCGGTACCTGAGATCCCGTGCTTCGAGTATAATGCTGCTCATCGAAATCATCACATGACCGCTATGTCCCCGGTCAGGGCGGTGACCAACGAGGACACGGCGAGAAATCCCGTCACCGCGAGCGCGGGACGGAGTTCGACAGGCCTGACCATGCCGAGGACGACGAGCTTCCCATCATAACAGCGGAGATCCCGCGCCCGGACCAGGTCCTCCCCCGCGTTCCACGCCCCGATGAACCCGGCGCCGCAGAGGGTGGCGAGCGAACGGATAGACTCCCGCCGGGTCGAGTACCCCAGGCGCATCACCTGGGCGTGGTACACCCGGACGAGCTGGTCGAGCAGGATGAAGATGGTCCGGTAGACAATCATGCTGAGCTCGACCAGGACCGCCGGCACGCGACACCGGTGCATGACCCCGAAGAGGTCGGTCATGGGCGTGGTGAGCGCGATGAAGATCAGCG
>DAEF01000083.1 GCA_002495225.1 Methanoregulaceae archaeon UBA288
GATCGTGCGCGGCACGACCTCGCGCCGGATCGTCCAGCTGGTCCGCGACGCGGGGGCCCGCGAGGTCCACCTGCGGGTCGGCTCGCCGCCGATCAAAGCCCCGTGCTACCTCGGCGTGGACATGCCGACCAGGGAAGAGCTGATCGCATCCAGCCGCACCCAGGAGGAGGTCTGCGCGTCCGTGACCGCGACCTCGCTCCACTACATCTCGATCGAGGAGCTCGTGCAGGCGATCGGGCGCGACTGCAGCGACCTCTGCACGGGTTGCCTGACGGGGTGCTACCCGGTGGCGATCGAGGGCGAGGCGGACCATTCCCGGGTCGTGGACTTCGTCGACACCACCTTCCAGCTCGACCTCGACTCGTTCGGCGAGACCTGCTGAGGCCGGCCTCCCCCTTCTTTCGTGGATAGGCAACTCCCCCGGGACTGCGGGGGCAGTGCACCCTCATTTTTTCATCGGTGATACCGGTGCAGGCTGCTCCAGCCGCAGCGAAGGCTCCTCCGGACCGTTCGGAACGACGTTGCCGCAACGGCGAGCGCCCCGACGGCGGCGAACGGGGAGAGCGGCGTCCGGCCCGATCCTCCGACCGAGACCGTGCCGTTTGCCACCCGGACGGGCACCGCATCGCCGTCGACCGTGCCCGCACGGACGGAGTCGAGGGTGATCGGCGAGCGTGCCCCGGCGGGCCCGACCGCGGCGAAGGTCAGGGCGAGGAACGGACCGGTGCCGGTGACCGATCGCGGGCTCGCGACGGCGATGGCGATCCGCCCCGGCCCGCTCTCGCTCGACGAGACCCGGGAGCGTGCGGCGAGGCTGCCCGGGGAGGCCGATTCGAACCGGAGGACGGCCGGGTCGTAGACCAGGACCAGGTCGACACCGCCCAGGTCTGCCGCGTCGGCGACCGCGATCGGGACGACCACGGTCCCGTTCGGCTCGACGGCCCGGTCCAGGACGGTGAGGGTCAGTCCTGCCGCGGGCAGTCCGAGCAGGACGACGAGCGCGAGGGCGATCAGGAGAGGGCGCCGCGGGCGCACCCCGCCGCCCTCCCCCCCGGGAAACTGCATGGCCTCCATTGGCAGAGAGCAGCAGAAGAAACTTGCGGGAGGATCGACCACACCCGAGCGAACGTCGTGGCCGGCACACCAGCAGCGACCAGAAGTCGGCCCGGGGACGGTGACGGGGCGGAGGAACGGCAGCGGTCGAGATCGGTGACGGGCTGAACGCCGGAGACCACGCACCTCCACCCCGTGCCAGGACCGCCCGACTCGCCGGGGTGGACGCCTTCGACCCGGTCGTGATCCAGCGTGCCGGGAACATGACAGGAATCGGCCTGGTGTTACCCTGACGAGGGTGGTGTTGACGGGCCGCAGGCAACAACGATTCGGTCGGAGCGGCCGCCGATCCAGGATCCGGTGTCAGTCTTCCCGCATCGAACACGGCACTTTCGCCGGTGCCCGGAGCACTGTGCCCTGAGCTGGACGGGACTGGACGTTCCGTGTTCTCCGGCCTGTCGACACATGGCCCGGCGTTCCCCGAGTTTTCGCGATCGTCCCGGTTTTTCCCGCCGGTGCAACCGCACTGCATCAGGTCAACAGGCCTGGCACATGCCCGACAGCACGCACCGGCGTCGTCGTCCAGGGATGTCCCCGGATCAGGCTGCTCACGCACCGGGATCCACCGGGAGATCACCCGTTCGACGACCGGGATGTACTGCCGCCCACGAACGTCGCGGTTCGCGCCCCGGGAACCGCGGACGTCCGGTCGGTCGGGCTCGCCGCCGGCGACATATCGGGTCGCCTGCCGATCTTCCTCGTCAACGACCAGCGCCAGGTGTCCTCGTGTGAAAACAAGCCCGTGGACCGGTGAGTTCCCCCGCGACCCCCGGTCGCCCCTGGATTTTCGCCGGCCGAGACCGGGTCGGCCCGCATGCGAGGCGCGCGTCACCGGGAATGACGCCGCGCGGAGCGCTATCCGGGTGCGTGCACCGGCAGGAGAGGTGAACGATCGTGAGCGGAAAAGTGGGAGACAACAGGGTTGGATTCTCACTTTCAGATTGAGAGGCCAGGGCCGGAATACCACACCAATGGTCTCGCCTTCGGTGTCCTCTCACGCAACCAATGCCTCAACCACCTCAACGAGCCGGCAATCGCCCACTCCATGCTCGTGATAGGGGGATCCATTGGGGTGATAGGATGGGCGTGGACACCGCCAGCGCGGGAAAGGTATCGATAAGGCCGTGCCGGGGGCGGATCGGCGCATTCGAGCTTTTATCGGGATGGATAAACGAATGATGAGAAATGGTAGAGTGCTGCGGGGCATGATTGACAGTATTTGAGTGAAGGCAGTGTTGGCTGTTTTACAAGGCTCACTTGGATTCACCGCCCACGCATTCTCATTCAAGTTACTATTGCAAAAATATATTGGCCATAAACACTATTGCAGAAATCGGTAGGGTTACCATGTTGCATGCGCCTTTCTCTCTATTCGCATTTCTCTGCATCGCGATGATCGCGGTCCCGGCTGCGGCCCTGGTCCCCGTCGCTTCTTTCTCGGCCAGTCCGACGGCCGGCCCCGCTCCGCTCGCCGTCTCGTTCACGGACGCCTCGACCGGGACACCGACGGGCTGGGCCTGGTACTTCGGTGATGAGAACTACACCGCGTCCGCTTGGACGCAGCAGGTTGCCCACGCCCCTTGGGCACCCCGGTATCTTCATGTCAGCGTCAATCTTCCCGACGGCAGCATCGTCCTGATGGGGGGAACGACCGATAGTGGAGTTTCTGCACTGGGCAACCTCAACGATACCTGGCGCTCCACGGACCAAGGTGTGACATGGACGCAGCAGACAACTGCCGCGGCATGGTCCGCTCGCCGCATGTTCTCCGGTGTCGCCCTGCCGGACGGCAGCATCGTGATCATGGGCGGCTATGCCGGGGATACCAGAATGAACGATGTCTGGCGCTCGACGGATCAGGGTGCCACCTGGACCTGCGTCAACGCGAGTGCTGGATGGCCGAGCCGGTTCGCCTTTACGAGCGCCGCCCTGCCTGATAGCAACATCGTTCTCATGGGCGGCACTGGCGCACGGCTCTATAACGACGTTTGGCGCTCGACGGACATGGGTGCCACGTGGACCCGCACTACCGCGAACGCCGGATGGTCGTGGCGGGAGCGTCATGCCAGTGTGGTTCTGCCTGACGGGAGCATCGTTCTCATGGGGGGGAATGCGGCCGACGGGATCAAGAACGACACTTGGCTCTCAACGGATCAAGGCGCCACCTGGACTGAGCAGACCGACAGCGCGGCCTGGTCGGCTCGCTACGCTCATGCAAGCGTTGCTCTCCCCGACGGCAGCATCGTCCTGATGGGTGGATGCAATGCCGATTATGCGGAGTATAAATGGAACGATGTCTGGCGTTCGATGGACAAGGGTGTCACCTGGACCTGCAACAGCGCCAGCGCCGGGTGGTCGCCACGGACTGGCGCGAAGACCGTGGTTCTGCCTGACGGTAGCATCGTCCTCATGGGGGGCAGCGGCGTCCTCTTCGGGGGGGGCAGTGACGGAGGATTCCAGAACGATGTCTGGCGGCTCGCGACCGCCTCGTCGACTGCGCAGGATCCGTCGCATGTCTACACGGTACCGGGGACGTATAGCGTGGCAGTCCGGGCAAGCAATGCCGGGGGGTATTCGGACACTATCCGGCAGGACTACGTCACGGTAACGGAAGGCCCGGCCGTGCAGGCCATACCGCCCAGCACCGATCTTCCGGGCGATACGAACGGCGACGGGCTGTACGACGACGTCAACGGCAATGGCCGGCCGGATTTCGCGGACGTCGTCCTGTACTTCAACCAGATGACCTGGA
>DAEF01000047.1 GCA_002495225.1 Methanoregulaceae archaeon UBA288
GGGGTTGAAATGACACTATACCCTACAGCTATACTGGCCCTGACCACACAACCCAGGCTTCGCTCCACATCTGAAGTCATGGATTCAACCACTACCGTTACCGGCATCATCGCCGGCGCAATCGCCGTCACCGCGGGTGGCGGCGTCACCATCGTATCGGAGGGCTGGCCGCAGGCCGCCCTCGTCGCGCTCGCCGTCGGGGCCGCGTTCGGCCTCGGGAGCTGGGGCAGGAACCGCCAGGTCTCGGCCGTCGTCGCGGTCGTCCGGTCGTTCTGCGAGGAGGTCTCGACCTACTACGTGGCACGGGCTGACGGCGAGATCACGGACGAAGAGGCGCACGAGATCGCCGGCCGCGTCGGCCGGTTCGTCGAGGACCTCGAGGCGCTGGCCGCCGAGCTCTGCCGGCGGGAGCCGCGATGATCGTCATCGCGGCGCGGGACGCGAGCCCGGCCGACCGGGCCCGCGCGGACGTCGTCTGTGACGGGAAGACCGACGTTGCGGTCCTGTCGAAGGCGTTCGCCGTTTCCGACCGGGAGGTCGAGCTGACGGAGGGCGTGTTCGACGCGAACGCGGGGTTCACGTCGGCCGGGAACCGCTACCTCCGGCCGGCCGAGAACGTGACCGTCCGGGGCGCCGGGCCGGGCGGCGGCGGACGTGGCCTTCGGGAACTACGACCGGACGACCCGCGGCGTGCTCCGGGTGGCGTTCCGCATGCTCGAGCAGTTCCGGAGGTCGGCGTGATTGCCCTTCTCTCTCTCTCTCTCTCTCTCTCTCTCTCGTACGATCCGCTGTGTACTCAGAACAGAAATGTTTGTGTACTCAGAGTACACAGTTCGCGGAGGCGGTGACCGGTGAGGATTGACCGCCACGGCCGGCTGATGAAACAGATCACCGTCTGGATCGAGGTCGATCAATACGATCTGCTGAAGATGGACGGGATCAACGTCTCCGAGTTCATCCGCGATCAGATTGCAGGGCTGTTCGAGGACACGACGGTGAGCCGGCACGAGGCGCGGCAGCGGCTCGAACAATCTGCCCGAGAGATTGCAGCCCGTGCCCGCAGTGCAGCCGCGGAGCGTGAGGCCGCGCGTGAGCGCGCCCGGGACAACATCCGCCATCTCCGTGCCGACCGGGACGCGGCCAGCGCCCGGCACGGGAGTATCCTCGAGGCGCTCTACCAGATCGTCGGGGACGACTCCACGGGCCGGTACCTGAGGACGGTGCCCGAGAACGACCCGCACGGCGACCGGATGGACGACTGGGACGCGCTGGTCCGCCGGGTCTCGCGGCTCTGCGGCGCGGAGATCGATTCGGCCGAGGTCGCGGCCGGGCTGAGGGCCCTGGTCGCGAGGGCGTGACCGGCGAGAAAAAGGGTTCAGAGGTGGTTGAAGAGCCAGACAACGTCGGCGAAGTCAATCCGGCCGTTGCCGGTACCGCGTCCGTGCTCGATCAGGTGCTCTGTTCACTTCAAGAGGAACGCGCCGGCCGCTGCCACCATGGCCTGGACTTCGGCCGCGACGGCCCGCGACCGCTCGAGCGACCGGACGCCGGTGACCACGACCGACCCGGTGCCGAAGACGAGCGCCACGCCGCCGGCCTCCGACCGGTAGACGAGGCCGGGGAACTGCTCGGGGTCGAACTCGATCCGGTCGAGGCTCCTGGAGATGGCGAGGCGGTGCAGGGCGACCCTCTCGCCGAGGGTGCCCGACGCGACCAGGTTCACGATCGCTGGGGCGGGCAGGGGCTCGTCGAGCGCGGCGCCGGCGCCCCGGAGGACGGCGAGCACGGCTTCGAGCGCGGGCCCGGCCGACCCGGGGTCGGCAAGGCCGGTGAGCACGATCTTTCCCGAGCCGAAGACCAGGGCCGTGGCCTTCGGGGCGGCGATGCGGATGACGAGCCGGGCCACCCGCCTGTCGTACCCGGTGCGGGGGATCGACGCGGCGAGGTCCTCGAGCCGGAGGGACCCGGCGACCGTGGCGGACGCGACCACGTTCCGGATCTGGAGGGTCGTGGGCAGAGCGGGGCCGGCCCCGCTCGAGGCCGCGCGGGCGTGGAGTGGGCCGGCACCTATCGTGGCTGGCACCCCCCGGGCCGGCAGAAAAGTGAGGATGCCATGGCGACCTTAGAGGTGGTTGAAGAGCCAGACGNNCCGGCCGTTGCCGTTGTAGTCGAAGAGCCCGACCGGCTCGTGGTCCGCGATCCAGGTCATCTGGTTGAAGTACAGCACCACGTCCGCGAAGTCCGCGCGGCCGTTGCCGTTGACGTCGTCGTACTTGCCGTCGGCGTTCGTGTCCTTCGGGGGCGACGTGCTCGGCGAGACGGGCAGGACGGAGGGCTGAGCGGTGGTCACCGTGATGCTCCGGCTCGCCGTGCTCGAGCCGTGGTCGTTCGAGGCGGTGAGGTTCACCGTGTAGGTGCCGGGTGCCAGGTAGACGTGTGTCGGGTTCCGCTCGGTGGCGGTTGCGCCGTCGCCGAACTCCCAGGCCCAGCCCGTCGGGCTGTTCGTCGACCGATCCGTGAAGAGGACCGTCAGCGGCGCCGGGCCGCTCGAGACGTTCGCCGTGAAGGCGGCAACGGGGGGCTTCGGGGGCTCCGTAGTCACCGGGGCGAACTTCTGGACACGGTTGTTGCCGGTATCGACGACGTAGACGTTTCCGGCGCCATCCACCGCGATGCCGGACGGGTACTGGAACTGCCCACTGCTGGAGCCGTACGATCCCCACTTCGTGAGGAAGGTGCCGTCGGAGGTGAACTTCTGGACCCGGTTGTTCATTCTGTCGGTCACGTAGACATTTCCGGCGCCGTCCACCGCGATACCGGATGGGGAACTGAACTCCCCGTCGCCGGAGCCGGAGCTGCCCCACTTCGCGAGGAACGTGCCGTCTGCATCGAACTTCTGGACCCGGCTGTTGTAAGATCCATCGGCCACGTAGACGTTCCCGGCGCCGTCAACCGCGATGCCTTCCGGGTAATAGAACTGCCCGTCGTCGGACCCCCCTCCATAAATCGGGCCGTCCCCGCCCCATTTCTCGAGGAAGGTGCCGTTTGCATCGAACTTCACGACCCGGTGGTTATCGGAATCGACGACGTAGACGTTGCCGGCGCAGTCAACCGCGATGCCTTCCGGATAGCTTAACTCCCCGTCGCCGGATCCCATGGTCCCCCACCTCGTGAGGAAGGTGCCGTCTGAGGTGAACTTCTGGACACGGTAGTTGGACCAATATTCTCCATCCGTCACGTAGACGTTGCCGGCGCCGTCAACCGCAATGCCGGACAGGGAACTGAACTGCCCGTCGCCTTCCCCGAAAACCCCCCACTTCGCGAGGAACGTGCCGTTCGCATCGAATGTATGGACCAGGGACTTGCCGGTGTCGGCCACGTAGACGGTGCCGGCGCCGTCAACCGCAATGCCGGACGGGGTAGAGAACTGCCCGTCTTCTGAGCCGTAACTGCCCCACTTCGCAAGGAACGCACCGTTCGCATCGAATTTCTGGACACGGTAATTATTGGCATCGACGACGTAGACGTTCCCAGCGCCGTCCACCGCGATGCCGGACGGGTACCTGAACTGCCCGTCGCCTTCCCCATAGCTGCCCCACGTCGCAAGGAACGCGCCGCTCGCGCCGAACTTCTGGACGCGTGCATTGTCTCTGTCGACGACGTAGACGTTGCCGGCGCCGTCCACCGCGATGCCGGATGGGTTCTTGAACTGCCCGTCGCCGGATCCCTCGGTCCCCCACTTCGCGAGGAACGCGCCGTTCACATCGAACTTCTGGACCCGGTGGTTACCGGTATCGGCGACGTAGACGTTCCCGGCGCCGTCAACCGTGATCCCGTTCGGACGGCAGAACTGGCCGTCGCCGGACCCGAGACCATCATAGCCCGGGCCGTCCCCGCCCCACATCGTAACGAAGGTTCCGTCAGAATCGAATTTCTGGACCCGGTGGTTGTTGGTATCGGCGACGTAAACGTTCCCCGCGCCGTCCACCGCGATGCCGGATGGGGACTCGAACTCGCCTTCGTAGCTCCTGGCACCCCACGTCGATTGATGCGTTCCCGACGCGGCGAACCGCTGGACGCGTTTGTTGCCCGTGTCGGACACGAAGACGTTCCCCGCGCCGTCGGTCGTCACTCCCTCCGGATTATAGAACTGCCCGTCGCCGGTGCCGTAGCTGCCCCACGCCCGCTCGAAGATGTACCCTGCCCCCGGGACGACGGTGATGAGCTTCGTCCTGGTGTAACCGACTCCATTGATCACGGCGGTGAGCCTGACTGTGTAGGTGCCGGGAGACGCGTACTCGTGGAGGGGGTCCTGCTCGGTGGAAGTTGCGCCGTCACCGAACTCCCAGGACCACGCCGTCGGGCTGTATGTCGAGGCGTCGGTGAACTGGACGGCGAGCGAGCCTGTGCCGGTGGCGAGGCTCTCCGTGAAATCGGCGGCAGGCTGCGTCGGGCTGGCCAACGCGTACTTCAGGGCACCCGTGGTGGCATCGCGGTAACTGATCCCGGGGTTTCCGGCGCTGTCGAGCGCCATGGATATGGGATCCCCCCCGCTCGGGTCGACCGTCTCGGAGTGCCAGCCCGCGCCGTCGCGCCACGCGTATCTCATGTCCGCGCCAAGGGTATAGCCGATGCGGGGGTTCCCGGCGCTGTCCAGCACCAGGGATTGGTGGACCGTACCCCAGTCCCACTCTACATCTCCTACGACCGCTGTCTCTGACTGCCAGCCGGAGGCGGTGCGCCATAAGTAATTTAAGGGGGTATAGTGGCAAACTAGCCCCCAACCTCCTTCTC
>DAEF01000048.1 GCA_002495225.1 Methanoregulaceae archaeon UBA288
GGCCCCTCGGGCTCGGGCAAGACCACCCTCTGCCGCGCCCTGGTGGGGCTCGTGCCCCACACGACCCGGGGGAGCATGGTAGGGAACGTCCGGGTTGCCGGCAGAGACACGCGCGAGTGCGCGGTCAACGCGCTCGCCCCCGCGATCGGGCTGGTCTTCCAGGACCCCGATACCCAGCTCTTCTCGAGCACGGTCGAGGACGAACTCGCCTTCGGGCTCGAGCAGCTCGGCGTGGACGAGGCGGCGATGGAGGACGCGATCGGGACCGTCACCGACTGGCTCGGGCTCCACCGCCTCCGGCACCGGACCCTGGACGCCCTCTCCTGGGGCGAACGGCAGCGGGTGGCCATCGCCGCGACCCTCGTGACGCGCCCGGCCGTGCTGGTCCTGGACGAACCGCTCTCCGGCCTGGATGCCGCGAACGCCGCGGCGCTGGTGGCGACCCTCGCGGCCCTCCGGCGGGAGACGGGCCTGACGGTGATCGTCGCCGAGCACCGGACCGAGCTGCTCGGACAGCTCGCCGAACGGCAGGTCGTCCTGGACGAGGGGCGCCTCGTCGCGGACGGCGCCGTTCCCCCCGCCGAGCCCGGGAGCGACCGGGCGGGACCCGTGGAACCCTCCTCCCCGTACGCACCCGCGCCGGGGGCGGTCCCGTCGATCGAGGTCGCGGACCTCCGCTTCCGGTACCCGGGCCATGCCCGTCGGGTGCTGGACGGCGTCTCGCTCGCCCTCTACCCGGGCGAGGTGACCGTGCTTGCCGGCGCGAACGGCTCGGGCAAGTCCACCCTCCTCCGCATGCTGATCGGCCTGTTGCGCCCAGAAGAGGGAACCATCCGCGTGCAGGGACGGCCGATCGACGGCAGGTCCGTCCCGGAGCTCGCCCGGGAGGTGGGGATCCTCTTCCAGGGGTCCGACTACCAGCTCTTTGCCGAGTCGATCGCCGAGGAGCTCGCGTTCGCGCCCGCCAACTTCGGCGTCGACGGGGCCGAGATCGAACGGCGCACGGCCTCTGCGATGCGGGCGCTCGGGCTCGACCATCTCCCCCCCGAGGCCTCGCCGCTCTCCCTCTCGGTCGGCGAGCGGCAACGCGTCGCGATCGGGAGCGTCCTGGCGATGGAGACGCCGATCCTGGTCCTGGACGAGCCGACCCTGGGGCTCGACCGCGCGCGGAAGGGGGCCCTTGCCACCCTGCTCCGCGAGCGTGCCCGCGAGGGGAGGACGGTGCTGGCCGTGACCCACGACCGGGCCTTTGCCGGGCTCTGCGCCGATCGCGAGGTGACGATGGCCGGCGGCAGGATCGCGGGTGACCATGACCAGCGGCCCGCAGACGGGGGGGGCGGCGCGTGAGCCCGCAGTTCCCGGGACCGCAGCGCCCGGACCCCCGGCGGCGACGGAGGGTCCCGGCCCGGTTCGCGTACGCGCCGGGAGACTCGTTCGTCCACCGGCTCGACCCCCGGACCAAGCTGGCGACCGTGGTCGTGGCGGCCCTGGTCTGCCTCGCCTTCGAGACACCGCTCCCGCTCGCGGCCATCCTGCTCCTGGTCGCCGCGTACGTGCACGCGGGGGCCATCCTCGTGCCGGCCGTCCGCGCGCTCGGCCCGGTCCTGCCCCTGCTGGCGATGGTCGTCGCGATCAACGCCTTCTTCCCGCGCGAGACCTCCGGCACGGTCTTCTTCGCGGCGGAGGTCGGCCTCCTCTACCCGGTCCTCTCCACGGGCAGCATCGTCTTCGCGATCAGCATGGGCCTCCGCCTGCTCACCATCTGCCTGGTCGGCGTCGTCTTCGTGATGACCACGTCGTACACGGACCTGGTCCGGTCCCTCAAGGGCCTGGGCCTGCCGAACTCGCTGACCTTCGCCCTGGGATACGCGCTCCGCTCGACGACCTGGCTCGCCCAGGACCTCTCCCGCATCGTAGAGGCGCAGTCGGCCCGGGGGCTCTCGCTCGAGAGGCGGAGCCTGGTCCGCCACCCCTCGCGCCTCCTCGCGCTCGTCGTCCCCATGACCGTCACGATCCTCGCCCGGTCGAGGCACGTGACCGACGCGATGCAGGTCCGGGGGTACGGGGCCGTCTCCCGCCCGACCTGCTATCGCCGGCCGAGGCCCGGGTACCGCGACGCGCTCGTCGGGGCCGCCCTCGGCGCCCTGCTCCTTGCCGCGCTCCTGGCCCGGCTCGGCCTCATCCGACCATTCGCTCCCCTGAGCTGATCACCATGACATCCACTCGACTCCCCTCCCACCTGCGCTGCATCGTCCTCCTGCTGATCGCCGGCTTCGTCCTGGCAGCGATGGCGCCCGCCTGCGTCGCGGCGCCCCTGCCGGCACCCCGACACATCTTCATCTCCCCTGCGAACGGCGTGAAGTACGACATGGACGGCGCGACGTACGGCGGGTCGGGCGGCACGTACTACATCAAGGCCGACGGCGGGGGCCTGAACGAGCTCCACATCACGAACGACGCGGCCGCTCCCTACGGCCAGGTGACCGCGACCGACGCGCAGTCCGGCACCCTCTGGGTCACGAACACGGGCGGGCGCGGCTTCGACAACGACATCATCCTCCTGGTCTCGGTACGCGGTCCGATCCCCGACGACTTCTCGGTCCATATCCGCTCGAGCGGGTACGTCTGGACGCCCGCGCCGTCCGGGGCCTACACCCCGCCGGCGCTCAACACCTCTGAGGTGGAGTACGTCTCCGGCGCGGTGGACGCGACCTTCGGGAAGTCCGCCTTCACGTACGGCCCCCAGACCTGGAAGCCCGGACCGGGCAACGTCGAGATGACACCCTCACTCCCGCTCTACGCCGGACAGGACATCAACGACCCGGCGACCGAGGAGTACCTGATGTTCGTGGACCTGCGGGTCGGGAACATCGACGATTCCAAGTACCCCGGCTGGTCGCCCGTCGACCGCGGCGGCGCGCGGGTCGAGTACAGCTTCTCGGGCCTCTCCACGCACGCCTCCTTCAACGGCTACGGCTGGTGCTCCGCGGCGAACCAGGACCAGGGGATCTCCTGGACGAACCGCGTCCAGGGCACCGGCAGCAGCGGGTACTCGGTCACGGGGACCGCGCCCACGCCCACGCCGACACCGACGGAGACACCAACATCGACCCACACGGAGACCACGACGCCCACGCCCACGCCGACGGAGACGGCGACCGCCGCGCCGACCGCGACACCCACGGAGGCGGCAACGGCGACGGCCACGCCGACCCCGTCGGAGACCGCGACGGCAACCCCAACCGGGACGCAGACGCCGTCGGCCACCTCGACGCCCGCGCCGACGGAGCAGACACCGACTCCCACGGCGATCCCGTCCGTCTCCGACACGCCCACGCCCGCCCCGTCCGCGACGGTCACTGCGACGCCGTCGGGCACGGCATCGCCCGTACCGACGACCACCGGGACGATCGCGCCCACCACAACCGCCTCTGCGTCCCCCACGCCGTCGCCGACGGCGAGCCGGATACAGACCGTGCCGACCACGCTCGCGCCCTCCGCGGCGACCACTGTCCCGGTCACCACCGCCGGGACGCCTCTCCCGTCGGCGACCCCGGGCACCGCAGCGCCGACCGGGAGCCCGGGCTCGACCGTCCCGACGGCGGGCACGGGTCAGCCGATCGCCTCCCTCCCCCCTGTGGGAGCCGCGCCGCCGCAGGGGGGCGGCTTCCCCCCCCCGCCCTCGGAGGCGCCGCGAGACGTCGAGGACTACACCGGGGTGACCACGGCCACGACCGTCCCGACGACACGCACGTCGACGCCGACGCCGACGGCCGACGAGACGCCGGCGGTGAACGAGACGGCCCCGACCACGCTGCCGACGACCCTGCCCTTCCTCGACATCGGCAACCTGCAGGAATACTCCCCGACCACCCTGCTCTCCCAGGGGCAGTCGCCGACGGGCAGCCAGAACGGCGGTCTCGCGGCCTCTCTCGGCAACCTCTCCTCCCCCGATCTGACGGTCCTCCTCCTGGTCCTGATCGGCGTCCTCCTGGTCTTCCTGCTCCTGGCCGGGCTCCTGCTCTTCGTCCTGCTCCTCGCCCTGGTGGCCGTCATCGGGTACCTCGTCCTGAAGCAGAGAGAGCAGGCAACCGGAGAATAACTCCCTCTTTTTTCCCCCCGCGCCCTAGTTACCGTCCGACCAGCGCATCGGCCGCGGCGACGACGGCCTGGACCTCGGCCGCGACCGCCCGCGCCCCGTCGATCGACCGGGTGCCGGTGACGATGACCGACCCTGTGCCGAAGACGAGCGCCACGCCGCCGCCCTCGGACCGGTAGACGAGCCCGGGGAACTGCTCGGGGTCGAACTCGACCCGGTCCAGGTTGCGGGAGATGGCGAGGCGATGCAGGGCGACCCGCTCGCCGAGGGTGCCCGAGGCGACCAGGTTCACGATCGTCGGCGCCGGTACGAGCCCGTCGACGGCGGCGCCGGCGTCCCGGAGGACGTCGAGCACGGCCTCGAGCGCGGGCACCGTCGCCCCGGGGGCCCGCAGGCCCGTGAGCACGACCTTGCCCGAACCGAAGACCAGGGCCGCGGCCTTCGGAGCCGTGAGGCGGAGGACGAGCCGGTTGCATCGCCGATTAAGCGTGGCGCCGGGGATTGTCGCGGCGAGGTCGTCGAGCCGGAGAGAGTCGGCGACCCTGGCGGACGCAACCACGTTGCGGACCTGGAGGGTCTCGAGAAGGGCGAGGCCCGCCTCGCGCGAGGCGGGCCGAGTCTGCATCGGGCCTGTATCCATCATGGTCGCCGTGCCCCGCGCCGGCAGGGAGAACCGAACCGCATTCGGCTCAGAGGTGGTTGAAGAGCCAGACGACGTCGGCAAAGTCGATCCGGCCGTTCCGGTTGCAGTCGAACGCAGCGACGGGCTCGTTGTCGGCGATCCAGACCATCTGGTTGAAGAAGAGGACGACGTCGGCGAAGTCCTTGCGGCCGTTGCCGTTCACGTCGCCGTACAGGCCGTCGCCGTCCGTGTCCGTCGGCAGCCCGGTGCCGGCCGGCACCCGGACGACGACCGGGGCCGTGACCGCGTACCCGCTCGGGGCCTTGCCGGGCAGGAGGGAGTTGGTCCAGGCGATCATGTCGTCGCCGTTGTTCGAGGTCTGGCAGTAGCCATAGACGCTGAAGGCCGCGAAGGACTCGAGATGCTCGAACGAGTAGGTGATCCGGACCGCGCCCCGGTTCTCGAGCGACGCGTTCGGCCGGAGCACGCCGGCATTCAGGTCGATGAACATCAGCCTGAAGGCGTTCGCCGTGTCGGCCGTGTCCTGCCCCTCGTAGAGGGGGTAGGGGATCTCGTTCCCGGTCGGCTTCCAGGTCTGCGGGCCGTAGACGAGGTCGTCCTTCGTGAAGGTCTCGTCGAGCGAGACCGGCTGGTACGTGTAGCTCGTCGGTGCCCGGTTGGAGATGGGGTTCGGCGTCCAGTCGTAGCCGTCGGCCGTGATGCGGAGCCGGAAGTCGTCGGGAACCGTGCCGTTCACGGCGACGAGGAGGAGGATCTCGTCCTCGTAGCCCTTGCCGCCGGAGTCCGTGGCGTAGAACGTGCCGGACTGGTTCGCCGTGGTCGTGACCTGGCCGAAGTTCACGGCCGGATCCGTGGAGACGTGCAGGGCGTTGAGGCCGCGGTCGTACCCCTCGAACCGGATGCTGTACGAGCCGTTGCCGAAGGCGTCGTACTTCGGGCCGGCGTCGTTCGCGACGCCGACGAAGATGTTGTTGTAGTCGGGCAGGGCCGCGGCGGAGGCCGGAGGGCAGGCCAGCAGGAGGATGAGGGCGACCCAGAGCGCCCCCCTGTGCCCGGTGGCCGCGGGGGCGAGTGGCGGATGGCGATTCATCTCTCTCGACCCCAAAAAAAATCAGAGGAGGTTGAAGAGCCAGACGACGTCGGCGAAGTCGATCCGGCCGTTCATGTTGTAGTCGAACAGCGCAAGCGGCTCGTTCGCGGCGATCCATTCCATCTGGGTGAAGTAGAGGACGACGTCGTTGAAGTCGGCCCGGCCGTTTCCGTTGACATCGTCGTACAATCCGTCGCCGTCGGTATCCGTCGGGAGGCCGGTGCCGGTCGGCACCTGCACGACGGTCGGCCCGGCCGGCGGCTCGTACACGACCTTGTAGCCGCTGTTGCCCGTGCCCTCGACGCGGTTGGTCCAGGAGATGCCCTGGCCCTGGTTCGCGGCGAGGCACCAGCCGTACGCGTTGAAGGCCGCGACCGAGGTCATGTTCGTAAACGAGAACTCGACCTTGGCGCCGCCGGCGTCAGTGAGCGAGCTCCACGCTGTCGACTTGGCCGGGTAGAGGTTGCCGACCTTGAGGTCGACGAAGAGGAGGCGCGAGGCCGTCGAGGGATCAGCGATGTTCTGGCCGGTCCAGAACGGCAGGGACGGCGTCACGAGATCGCCGGGGCCGGGCTTCCAGGTCTGCGGGCCGTAGGCGAAGTCCGCCTTGGTGAAGGTATCGTCGACCGCACCGGCCGTGTACTGCACGCCGGTCGGCTGGGCGTTCACCACGCTCCCCGGCGTCCAGGTGTAGCCGCTGGACTTGATGCGAACACCGAAGTCGTCGGGGAGGTCACCCTGGACCGAGACCAGGAGGACGATGTCGTCGTCGAAGCCACGACCGCCCGTGTTCGTGACCCAGAAGGTCCCGGCGGTCGCGTTGGTCGACGTCACCTGGCCGAACGGAACGGCAGCGCTGTTCGTGACGTGGAGCTCGTTGAGGCCCCCGCCGTCGGCCTTGATGTAGTACGTGCCGCTCGGGCCGCCGAAGGCCGCGCCGTCGAGGTCGTACTTCGCGCCGTTCGCGGGCGCGACGAAGATGTGCCGCGGGGCCGAGAGGACGCCCGACTCGGGCGCGACTGTCGGCGCTGTGACGTTGATGTAGTTCGCCTTCAGCCTCGAACGGCTGCCGGCCGCGTTGGTGGCCGTCAGGTTGACCTGGTAGATGCCGGGTGCCGTGTAGGTATAGCTCGGGTTCTGTTCCGTGCTGTCGACGACGCCGTCGTTCTGGAAGTCCCACGCCCAGGCGAACGGACTGCCCGAGGTCGTGTCCGTGAAGGTGACCCTTAGAGGCGCCGGCCCGGACCGGGTGTCGGACGTAAAGTCTGTGCCGGGCAGGTTCGGATCAAGGCCCGTGACGTTGATGTAGTTGCCCTTCAGCCGGAACGCGGAGCCGCCTGCATTCTTCGCGGTCAGGTTGACCTGGTAGATGCCGGGCGTGGTGTAGGTGTAGTTCGGGTTCTGCTCCGTGCTGTCGATCGTGCCGTCGTTCTGGAAGTCCCAGGCCCATTCGGTCGGGTTCCCGGTGGACTGATCCGTGAAGTTGACGCGCAGAGGTGCCGAACCGACGCGCGGTTCGCCGGCGAAATTCACGACGGGCGGGTTGACGGGCGGTTCGGCGACGGTGATGTAGCCGGTCTTCGTCTCGGAGTCCGAGCCGCCGGCGTTCGTGACGGTCAGGTTCACGGTGTAGTTCCCGGTCGCGGCGTAGGTGAACGTCGGGTTTGTTTCGGTGGAGTCGACCGTACCGTCGTCCTGGAAGTCCCAGGCGCGAGCCGTGATCGCATCGCCGGTCGAGGCGTCCGTGAACGCGACAGAGAGCGGCGCCGTGCCGTTCGTCACGTTCACGCTGAAGGCGGTCGTTGGGGCCGCCGGCGCATCGGTCAGGATCGAGAGGATGCCGGTGTAGGAGTTGGACGCCCTGTTGGTCGTCTGGTATGCAGAGCCGACTACAGGATATTGGGTGCCTCCACACCAGCCACCCACAACTGCATCGCCCTGATCATTGACGGCGATACCCGAAAAGATGGGAGAACCACCACCACCGCTGATGACGGTCGAGTACAACGCAGTCCCGCCGGGCGCGAACTTAGCGACGAAACCGCCGGCTGACGCTGTGGTCCCGTTGATGACCGGGAAATTAGCGGAGTTCGTAGTCCCGGCCACATACGCGTCTCCAGATCCATCGATTGTGATGGCATATCCTCCATTGGTTACCCCGGAGCCCCCCCAGTAGGTCGAATAATCGAGGGCGGTGCCTGAGGGGTCGAGCTTGGTGATGATGGTTTGGACGCCCCCTCCGGACGGGCATGTTCCCTGTGCCGGGTTCTTCATCGGGAAGTCGGTGGAAGAGGTCGAACCGGTGAGATAGACCGCTCCGGCTGCATCGACGGCCACATCAGCCAAACTGTCAGTCCCCGATCCACCGAGATACGTCGCATACATCTTCGAACCGCTCGGGGTGTACTTGGTGATGAAGAGATCGTTCCCGGTGTCGGCAGCATGGGACGGTTGGAATGCGTTCAGGACCGGGAAGTCGGTGGACTTGGTGACCCCGGCCACGTAGACGTTGCCTGCCGAATCGAGGTCGAGCCCCATGTAGGATTGTTGAAGGGTATAGTGTCATTTCAACCCC
>DAEF01000134.1 GCA_002495225.1 Methanoregulaceae archaeon UBA288
GGCTGATGTGGTAACGTGCGGCGATGGACGAGACATCCTCGCCACGATGATAGGAGGAGACGATCTCCCCGGGGTCATCGGCCGCTAACTTCTGCATACACCCGGTCTCATCGGGTGTCAAGTAATTATAAGATCCTACATGAGGTCGCGGGGGACCGCCACCGGCGCAAGCACGGGGAACGACGAGATGAGAGGTGCGCCCGGGGGTTACCGTTCGGGAGATGGTTCCGGGGGCCCCGTGTCCGCCGGGCCCCGTTCCTTTCGCTTTCGGGTCGTTTCGCGGGCGTCGCCCGCCCGGTGGAGGATGCGGTGCGCGTTGAGGGCCGACACCCGGCGTTCGATCGCGGGGTCGACGTCCATGGGCGTCACCCCGCCCTGGCCGTGACGCCCGAGAGGACGGCGGACGCGACCGACCGTGCCGCGCCGAGCGCCTGCCGCACGTCGGCCTCGTTCACGGGCAGGCCGGCCCTCCGCACCAGCTCCTGGAGGGTGACGGTCCGGTCCTGCTCGAACGGCACGTCCACGGTCACGACCCCGTAGAGGTCGCCGGTGACCGTGCCGGCGACGCGGAAGGTCATCCGGTCCTGCCCGGCGCGCACCGCGACCAGCGCGGCCTCGAGCAGGGCCTCGTTGTCGAGCGTGACCGCGATCTCCCGCGAGATCGCCTGGCGGGCCGGGAGGGTGAACGGCCCCGTCCGCCCCTCGCCCAGGCACCGCAGGCCCCCGCTCTCGACCGAGCAGACTGTGAACGCGACGTCCTGGAGGGGAATGTCGAACGAGTTGGGGTTGGCGACCTGCACCCCGACCTGGAGGGTCGTGTTCGCCGGCGTGAACGTTCCGACCCGGACCTCCTCGACCGCGACCGTGGGTTGAGTAATGCAACCGGACGCGACGGCGATCGCCAGGACAGCGGCGACCACGAGAAACAGGGTGACGATCCGGCGCATGAGACGGGCTCCCGCACGCGGTGGCGTGCGCGGTCGAGATTGGGGCGGCCTCTACTTAAGGATATGCTCAGGTGGCCGGGTTAATCCCGGACCATCGCGGTACGACGTTCCGGTACTACCGATGGACCAGGCAGACCCAGCGGTCGTAGATCGGGTCGCGTTCGTTCTCGACGACCTCGACCCCGCGGCCGGCCTCGACGACCCACCCGGCGATGAGCGCTGCCTCCGGCTCGGTCCCGACCGTGATCAGGGCCTCCTCCGAGAGCGCGAGCAGCTCCAGGACGAGCCCCTGCCAGAGATCGTCGTTGAGCCCCGGGTAGCACTGTCCCATCATCAGGGCGAGCCCGAGCGGGGCCGGCTCGACATAGTCGGTCGCGAAGGTCCCGTCGATGCAACAGACCTCCCCGGGGAGGAGCCGCCCCTCCGCGAGCCCAAGCGCGATCAGGGCCGCATCGTTGTCGTACGAGAGCGGCTCCATTCCGAGGGAGCGGAGCACGGCCGCGCCGATGCCCGAGCCGCAGCAGGCGTCGATCACCCCGGTGCCCGCGCGTCCCCCCCAGTGCTCTGCGACGAGGTCGCGGGCCTTCTCGAACCGGTCCGGCGGCAGGTCGTTGATCGCCGGGGGGATCTCGGCCCGGATCCGCTCGGCGAAGTGGGCGCGGACCGCGCGGGCCCAGGTCGCGCGCGGCTCCTGGTAGATCTCGCCGCCGGTCTCCTCGAACCGCTCGAGCCAGACCACGGACGGCGTCCGGTAGAGGAAGGTCGCCGCGTGCCAGGCGTCGTCGTCGCGGAGCGCGATCGCGATCGGGTCGTCGCGCTCGTCCACGAGGAGGCGCCCGTCCGTCGCCTCGAGGTCGGGGATGAGCGAGGAGTAGAGTTCGTCTGTCAGTTCGGCAAAGCTCGGTTCCACGAACCGGAGCTCCGACACTTCGAGCAGTTCTGCGGCCGTCGTCATCGCTGTATTCATGTTGCCCTGAGTATGCGCAGGCCGTCGGGGGCCCGCATGGTCCCGTCCACGAGCGCGTGCTCGTGGACCTCGATCGTCCTGCCGTCCAGGTCCCCCAGGACCCGGGCGCCCTCCGCGACCTCGATCGCGCCACCGCACGCGACCGTGCCGTGGACGACGCTCCCCGGCCCGATCACGATCCGGTCGGCGGCCCGGATCGAGCCGAAGAGGGTCGAGTTCCGGCCCACCTCGACGGTCCTGCCGCGCACGTTGCCGTGGAGCCGGCAGTCCGAACCGATGGTCATCTCGCCCGGCACCTCGAGCCGCTCCATATCGAAGACGGCGCCCGGCGGGACCACGAGCGGCTGCTCGAACGGCGCCTCGTCTTCGCCGAGGACCTTGCTCATGAACCGCTCGATCTCGTCCTCGTGCTCGAAGCGGAGCATGGCCATCAGGTAGAGCATCAGGTAGACGATCACCGGGAGCGGGTTGCGGATCTGGATCCAGCCCCGGGCCTCGAACCCCTGCTCGATCTTGACGTTGTCGCCGATGTCGAGGTCGCCCGCGACCGAGAGGCGGCCCGCGATCCGGACGCCCTCGCCGAGGTAGGCGTCCTCGTCCGTCCGGACGTCGCCGGCGACCTCGGTCCAGTTGCCGATACGGACGTCGCCCGCAGCCGTCACGGTCCCGTTAACCCGGCAGAACTCGGCCACCACGACCTCGGCGCCCGAGAGGCCGTAGTCGATACGGGAGCGATCCCCGATCAGGATGGCCCGCTCGGTCAGGAGCATGTGCTCCTGGAGCTCGGTGCCATCGGGGATCGTGCACCTGTCGAGGAGTGTGGGCGCGGTCTCGTCCATTATCGCGTGTCGTACACTGTTTCAAGCCCCGTATTTATGAGCCTTGCCGATCAGGTCGAGCAGGGTCGGGAGGAGGTCCCGGCCCCGGATCCGGTGCAGCCCGCCCTCGGCGCAGCGGAATTCGTCGAAACGGTCGACCCGGTCGGGCCGGACCCCCTCGCCGCGGATCAGCACCGGGACCGGGTCGGCCGAATGGTCCATCACCGAGCACGGGGTCGAGTGGTCGGCGCAGACCGCGATCACGGTGCCGGGCAGGTCGAGGAAGGAGGCGAGCGCTCCGTCGATCCGCTCGATGAAGTCGCGCTTCTGCTCGGCCCTGCCGTCGTGGCCGGACTCGTCCGCGCCCTTGATGTTCAGGAGCACGAACCCGTGGGTCTCGAGCGCGTCCGTGACCGCCCGGACCTTGCCCTCCAGGTTGGAGTCGATCGACCCGGTCGCGCCCTCGACGCGGACCGTCTCGAGCCCGACGACCTTCCCGATCCCGGTGATCAGGGTCGCTGCCGCGACCACGGCGCCGGTGAGACCGTACCGCTCGGCGAACGGCTGGAAGTCGCCCATCCGGCCGGCGCCGCGGAGCAGCACCTCGTTCGCCGGCGGCAGACCCTGAGCTAACCGCTCGCGGTTGAGCGGGTGGTCGAACAGGATCGGCCGGGCCTGCCGGACGAGCTCGTTCAGGACGGCCGCGGTCTTCGCGTCCTCGGCCCGGTCGGTCGCGGGCTCGAACGGGGTGGGCGGGACGCCCTCGTGCTTCGGGTCGTTCGAGCCGACCCCGTCGCCGAGCCCCTCGCCGTCGAGGGCGAGCGCGGCGCGGTGGCCCACGCCCGAGACGAAGCGGAACGTGACGCCGAAGGACGAGAGGTCGACGCCCTCCTCGATCGCCTTCGAGAGCGGCTCGGTTCCGTGGATCCGGCCCGCCCGCCGGTCGACGACGAGCCCATCAGGGTCGAGGGTCGCGTAGTTCGCCCGGAAGCCGACCATGCCAGGGCGCATCCGGACCCCGTTGCCCTCCGCCTCGAGGGGCCCGCGGCCCGTGTAGCAGCCCTCGGGCGGGTACCCGAGCAGGGCCAGGTGCGAGGTGTCCGACCCGGGCCGGATCCCCGGGGCGATCGTGTCCATGATCCCTGTGACGCCCTCGCGGGCCAGGCGGTCGAGCACGGGCGTCCGCGCTGCCGAGAGCGGGGTGGCCCCGCCGAGGGCCGGGTGCGGCCGGTCGCCGATTCCGTCGAGGACGATCAGCAGGATCCTCTGGGCGGTCATCGGGTATGCGTGCGTGCTGGTCGGCGATAGATGTGCCGGCCCGCTATCTTTATCCGGCGCCGTGCCCACGTGGATCCCACGTGATCCTCGTCGTCTCGGACCTTCACGCCGGCCACCCCGCCTCGGCCGTCCCGGCGTTCCTGGAGTTCCTCGAGGCCTGCGAGTCGGTCGAGGGCGGCACGCTCGTCCTCCTCGGGGACATCTTCGACCTCTGGCGCCGCCGGAACGGGCCGCTCCTGGTCGAGCACGGCGAGCTCCTGGACCGGCTGATGCACCTGCGCGGCATGAACGTCCGCTACCTGGTCGGCAACCACGACTACGCCCTCCTCGAGATCGCGAGGCGGGCGGGGGAGCGGGGGCCTTTTCCGGTCGAAAAGCGGCTCCTCCTCGAGGAGGGGGGCCGGACCACGCTCTTTTTGCACGGGTACGAGCTCGAGATCTACGGCTCGTTCGAGCCCTTCTCGGTCGAGGCCTACGAGGCGCTCTCGTCCCGGATGTGCGCCGTCGGCGACCTCGGCGGGGTCGTCACGGGCCGCATCTACGACCTGTACGCGCGGGGCCTCGATCTGGCCGGAAAGCGCGAGGCCCTCCAGCGCCCCGCGCACGAGCGCCCCTCGCTCGACGCGGCCGAGATCCTCGCCCGTTCGCCGGCCCGCCGGCTCCTGCTCGGCATGGAGGCCGGCGACCGGCTCGTCTACGGCCACACGCACCGCGCCTCGGTCAGCGACGACGGCCTCTCGGCCAACCCCGGTGCCTGGGTCGAGGACGGGGGCGAGAGCGGAACCTATCTCGTGATCGAGGACGACGTCGTGGCCCTGCGCCGCTTCGGGCGGGACCCGTTTCCGTAAAAAAGGGGGGGTGTTCAGGCTGCGACCGCGGGGGCGCGGCTGAGCAGCTTGGACTTGATCACCTCGATCCGCCGGACCGGGAAGACGGCCCGCGCGTCGGCCATCAGGTCCTTCGCGAGTGCGCCCGTGACCATGGCTTCGACCACGGTCTTCCAGTCGTTCTCGGCGAGGAAGGCCCCGACCTGCGTGAAGATCCTCTTGCGGATCTCGTGGATATGCGACGAGTCGGCGGCCATCAGCGTGTAGCAGGTCACGGTCATGTGGACACGGACGCCGTCCTTGGTCGCGCCGACCACGTGCGCGTCGATCCGGCTCGACCGCCTCTTCACGAGCGAGCGGAGGTAGTCCTTGGTCAGCTCGTGGCCGACGAACTCCGTGTACGCCGCGTCGCCCGCGACGCGGTCGATCCGGAACTTCATCTTCACGTGCTGCTTGCCGTAGTCGTTGTTGATCTCGCCGAGGGTCGCGTTCATGATGCGCCCGATCATGTTCTCGGTGTCGGCCGAGACGGTGTCGCCGATATGGGCGTCGTTGAAGCTCTCGGGGGCGTGGACCTTGTACCAGGTCTTCGCCTTCCATCCCTCAACGCGCCGTCCGGACTGCTTTTTCTTTGCCATTCAGTCACCTGTGGTTATACGAATCTGAAGATCTCATGTGCATCGCCGAACCGCCGGCGGATCCCCGCCGGCCAGTCGTCGAGGTCGAAGCCCTTCTGGGCCAGGAACGCGGCCGTCCAGCGCTCGAGCCCGATCCCGGAGCAGCCCGACCAGAGGTCGCCGCCCGACTGGACTTTCACGTTGAACCCGCGCGGGTACTTGTCGCCGTTGACCGAGACGTTCTGGAACTCGAGCCAGGAGTCCGAGTAGGGGAGGATCGCCTCGTAGTCGGTCGTCCCGATCCGCTCGGACGCGCCCTCGCCGCCGATCATCCCCTCCTGGGCCATGAACCAGGGCGTGACGCGGGCGCTCCGCCACTCGAGCTCGAGCACCTCGTCGAAGAGGTGCCGGTACCGCTCGTGGAGCAGGTCGGCCGTCTCGATCGTCTGCTCGGGCGTCCCGATCCAGAGGATCTCGATCCGGTGGAACTCGTCCACGCGCTCGATCCCGTGGATCCCGCCGGACTCGTACCGGTGCGACGTGCCCGACCGGTCGAAGATGCGGGCCGGCAAACAGTCGTTCGCGAGGGTCGCCCCCCCGATAAACGGCCAGAACGACGGGCACTGCGCGTAGCAGAGCCCGCCGATCGGCCCGTCGATCTTCTCCCGGATCAGGTCGACCGGGACCTCGCCCGTGACCTTGAAGTAGTCCCCGACCTCTTCCCAGTAGGCGGGGTCGCGGGTCTTCGGGGCCGAGACGTAGTAGATCTCGGGGTAGACGCCCTTCGCGTGCCCCGACTTCATCCAGACCTCCCAGGGCACGAGCTTGGGGAAGACCATCTCCGCAAAGCCGAGCGGTTCGATGATCTCCTCGAGCACGAGCGCCTCGAAGGCCCGGAAGAGGCGCGTGGACTGGGGGCCGTGGATCCACTGGCCCCGCGCGAGGGCGTGCTTGATCCAGCCGCGCCGGATCATCTCCTGGGTCGGGTCTTCGGAGAACCGCATCTCGCGCTTCGGGGACTCGTACAGGAGCTCCCAGTGCTCGGCCTTGCCGCCGTACGCGGCGGCCTCGGCCTTCTCCTCGACGAGCCGGATCAGCCGGTCGGGGATACGGTTCTCGAGGTCGGCGGCCGTGACCGCGAGCTCGAGCAGGATCCGGTCCGCGCCGACCTCGGCCGACCGGATGAACGGGAGCGACTGGAGGCGGAGCCCCTCGGGGACCTCGCCCCGGAGCTCGACCCGGAAGGAGCCGACCTCGATATCGCGCACGCCGATCCGGTGCCGGCCGAGAAGGCCGGCGAGGTGCTTCCGGAACCGGAAGAGCGCGTCGTGGGACCGCGTGTAGCCCCCGCTCTCGATCTCGATCGCGAGGACCGGCCCCGCGAGCGAGTAGTTCGTGATCCGACCGATCTCGTCGGCCGGCGCGTCCTTCGGGACGCCCTTTCTGAAGAGGACGGTGTTCGCCTCCTCGACGGCCCGGGCGAGCTCGGGCCGGAGCTCGTCGGGGATCTCCCGCGAGAAGACCAGGTCGGCCGTCAGGTCGAATCGTGGTTGCATTGCTCCTCCGCAATCTGACAGTTCATCAGGTAGTCGTCCATCGTCGCGACGATCGAGCCGCACTCCCGCGCCTCGAGCCGGGCGACGACCGCGCCGTCCTCGATCGAGGTCGAGCAGAGCCGGTGGTCGTCGGGACCGAGCGCGGCGGCCACGCAGGCCGGGTGCCTGTGCCGGGTCGTGATCACGCCCTCGCACCTCAT
>DAEF01000212.1 GCA_002495225.1 Methanoregulaceae archaeon UBA288
GGGCTAGTTTGTCACTATACCCAAGAAAAATTCTCGCAGCGACCCCGGCGGACGACCCCGCCGAACCCGGCAGGGTGACCGCGACCGCCTCTCCGGGAACCGGGCCGGCGCTCGCTCTGCCCCCCAGCCCGCGACCGTGATCCCTACCGGCAGCAGGACGTGACCCGGCAGATGATCGAACGGCTGCCGATGTAGATCGGCACCTTCTGGTGGATTCGTTCGGGCTGGACCTCGAGCAATAGCCGCTCGCCGTCCGTGCAGACGCCGCCCGCCTCATGCGCGATATAGCCCATCGGGTTCGCCTCGAAGAGAAGACGGAGCTTGCCCTCCTTGCCCGGCACGCACGGATAGCAGTAGACCCCGCCGTAGGTGAGGATCTGGTTGAAGTCGGCGACGAACGCGCCCGAGTACCGGAGCTTGCCGCCGTCCTGCTCGATGCTCTCGATGAACTTGCAGTGGGCGTCGGTCCAGGTCGGCCAACCTCCCCCCGAGCCGTAGAGCTTCCCCTCGGGCATCCTGACGTTCTCGTGCAGCATGCGGTACAGTCCGTCCTCGGCGAGCGCGAAGACCTGGACGCCCTCGCCGACGGAGAGGGTCAGCGTGGTCAGGGGGCCGTAGAGCATGTAGAACGCGGCCTTCAGCCGGTTGCCCGGCTGGAGGACGGGGCCGTCGTAGACCCCGACGATGGTGCCGACGGCCAGGTTCACCTTGACGTTCGAGGAGCCGTCGAGCGGGTCCATGACGAGGCCGAACGTGCCCCGCGCGTTGGGAAACCGCACGATCTCCGCCTGTTCCTCCGAGGCGAGCTCTGCCACGAGCCCGGATGCCCCGATGACCCGGGTCAGGTGCCGGTCCGCCCAGAGATCCATGGCGACCTGGTCGTCGCCCGAGACGTTCTCGGTCCCGGCGTAGGCCTGGTTCGTGATGAACGCCGCCCGAATCGGATCGGCCTGGTCCGCGACCAGTTCGATCAGGTCCTTGAGGTCTTCGGAGGCGCCGGTGCCGTCGAGGTATTCGCGGAGCGTGACCATGCCGGCCTCACGCGCACGAAGACGCGAGGAGGCTCGCGGCCTCCTCGACGGTCTTCCCCTCGACCGTGATCGCGTAGATGGCGTTGCACATGGCCACCGCGGCCTCGAGCGACTTCTGGTGGATGTTCCGGCCGGTCGCGTTGCCCGACGCGCCGCCGATGCTGATCTGGTCGTAGAGGCCCTGGAGGAACTTGCGCTCGTCCGTGGACGAACCGCCGGCGCAGACGACCTTGGTCCGGCCCGCGGCCTTTGTCACCTCGCAGAGCAGCATGGCGGAGTTCTCACCCTCTTTCTTGGGCGCATTCACCTTCACGAAGTCCGCACCGAGGGCCGCGGCGACGCCGGCCGCCCCTGCGATCAGGTGCGGGTCCTTCTCGTCCTTGACCGCGGTGCCCCGCGGGTAGATCCAGAGCACGACGAGGAACCCCTCCTTGTGGGCCTCGAAGATCGCCTGCGCCGCCTCGCGGAGCATCTGCGCCTCGAAGGTCGAGCCGAGGTAGATGGTGTACCCGACGGCCGCTATCTTCAGGCCCGTCTGGTCGCGCAACTTCGCGACCTGCTTGACCGACCAGAGCGCGCCCGAGAGCGGGTCCTGCTGGGCCGTCTTGACGAGGTGCGTCTTGGAGTTGAGCTTGACCAGGTACGGGACGTTCGGGTAGTCCATGCCGTACCGCGCAACGAGGCCGAGCTGGGTCGCGAAGACGCCGATCCTCGCCTGGTCGGCGATCCGGAAGAGGTGCTCGGGTTCGGCGTCGTCCTCGTGGATGCCGGCGCCGTAAAAGTCGTCGTTGAGGTGTTCGACCTTCTGGTCTCCGGCGAACAGCATCAACCGCCCGCTGTCGTGGGTGACCATCCGGTAGTTCTCGATGTAGGTCTCGCGCGCCTTCGACGGAACGTCGCACGGGACATAGATTTCACTTATATCCTTCACGGTAACCATCCTCCTCGTTCGGAATAGCCAATGGCGAACCCTGCTGTTCAACGATTCCATCTACCGGCATGATGATGAATGTTTTGCGCCGACGATCATCCCGAAGAGGTGTTCGACGCATCCCGGGGTGATGAAAAGAGGGATCAGAAGAAGATCTTCGCCATGTTGAAGAGGTCCATGTCGACCGGCTTCAGGCGGCAGACGTCGGCGAGCGGCACGGGCACGATCCGGTCCCCCTGCTGGGCCACCATGACGCCGAAGTTTTCGTCGATGATCTGCTCGATCGCCCTGACCCCGAACCGCGAGGCGAGCACGCGGTCGTGCGCCGTGGGCGAGCCGCCGCGCTGCACGTGCCCGAGCACCGTCACCCGCGTCTCCACGCCGAGCCGCCGCTCGAGCTCCCTGCCGAGGAGCTGGCCGATCCCGCCGAGCTGCCCGTGCCCGAACTCGTCGACCCGCGCCGACGCGGTCACCGCCTCGCTCATCTCCTTCGGCTTCGCGCCCTCGGCCACGACGACGATCGAGAACGTCTTGCCGCGGGCGAAGCGGCCCCGCAGGCTGTCGCAGACCTCATCGAAGTCGAACGGGACCTCGGGGATCAGGATCTGGTCCGCCCCGCCGGCGATGCCGGAGAAGGTCGCGATCCAGCCCGCGTGGCGCCCCATCACCTCGAGCACCATGATCCGCTGGTGGGACTCGGCCGTCGTGTGGAGGCGGTCGATGGCGTCCGTGACAATCGCGACGGCGGTGTCGAACCCGAAGGTGTAGTCGGTGCAGGAGAGGTCGTTGTCGATGGTCTTCGGGATTCCGATCACCCGCACGCCCATCTCGTGCAGTCGCCCGGCGACGCTCAGGGTGTCGTCCCCGCCGATCGCGATCAGGACGTCGATCCCGAACTTCTCGAGGTGCATTCGCATCCGGGCGACGTCCTCCTCGTTGTTGAACGGGTTGGTCCGGGACGTGCCCAGGATGGTCCCGCCCTTGGGCAGGATCCCGGTGACCGAGCAGTCCGTGAGGGGCTCGACCTTGCCCTCGACGATCCCCTTCCATCCGTTCCGGATCCCGATCACGGAGTAGTCGTGCCGGTGGGCGGTCTTGACCACCGCCCGGATGACCGCGTTCAGGCCCGGGCAGTCGCCTCCGCCCGTCAGCACGCCGATCGTCCTGACCGGGCGGGCGTCAGCGCCGTTCATGCCCCCTCCCCGCGCCGACGGCCGGCGCGTCCTCGCTGGTGCCCGATCCGACTGCATCCGCCCGGGCCCCGCACATTCCGCTCATGCATCCCCCTCTCAAAACTATCCTGTCGATGGTCATCATCGGTCCGGGAGCGCGGCCACCCCGGGCAGGGTCACGCCCGAGAGGAACTCGAGCGTTGCTCCGCCCCCGGTCGAGACGTGGACCATCCGGTCGGCCACGCCGTACTTTGCAACGGCCTCAACCGTCGAGCCGCCCCCTACGACGGTGACGGCGTCGAGATCGGCCATGAGCGTGGCGACGGCCCGCGTACCCTCCGCAAAGGCCGGATTCTCGAAGACGCCCATCGGCCCGCTCCAGACCACGGTCCGGCAGCGCCCGAGCACGCGCGAGTACTCCGCGACCGTCGCGGGGCCGATGTCCGCGATCACCCAGCCGTCGGGGATCGCGTCCGCGACCACGGTCCTGACGCCGCCATCCCCCTCAAGCCTCTCCGCGACCACCACGTCCGTCGGCACCAGCAGGCGGACACCGCGCGACGCCGCCTGCTCGGTGAGCTCGCGGACGTAGTCGAGGAGTCCCTCTTCCACGCGCGAACCCCCCGCGCCGAGTCCCCGGCTGCTGTACGCGGTGGCAACCATCCCGCCGCCGATGAGGAGGACGTCGACGAGGGGCAGGAGATTCTTCAGGACGCCGAGCTTGCTCGAGAGCTTCGCGCCGCCGATCACGGCCGCGAAGGGGCGCTCGGGATGTTCGAGGAGCCCCCCGAGCATCCCCATCTCCCGCTGCATCAGGCGGCCCGCGGCCGCAGGGAGCAGGCGCGGCACGCCCACGATGGACGCGTGCGCGCGGTGGCTCGAGCCGAACGCGTCGTTGACGTAGAGGTCAGCGAGGTCAGCGAGGGCCTGCGCGAAGGCAGGGTCGTTCCCCTCCTCGCCGGGGTAGAACCGGAGGTTCTCGAGCATCGCCACGTCGCCGTTGCCCATTTCGGCGATCTCCGTCGCGACGACGGACCCGATGCTGTCCTGGAACGCCCTTGCCGGCCGCCCGAGGAGTTCCGAGAGCCGTTCCGCCACGGGGGCCGTTCGCAGCGTCTCC
>DAEF01000210.1 GCA_002495225.1 Methanoregulaceae archaeon UBA288
GACGCCGAAGTACTGGTGAACGAGGGCGTGGCGGAGACCGATGATGCGCCGCCAGGGTATCTCCGCGTGTTCGGCGACGAAACCCGGTGAGAGGTTGTTCGCGGCCTCGCCGATCACCTGGAGGTGGTGGACGACCCGGACCTGCAGGAGCTCGGAAGCCTCCAGCTCCTCCGCCGTGGAGGGGAGCCGCTCCCGGATCTTCTCGATGGCTTCGAGGATGTCGGCGAGCCGGTCCCGGTCCGGTCTCACAGGGGCACCGCTTCCTGCATGACGGTCTCGCGAATCCGCTCGCGGAGCCCGCGGTCCGACGCGACCTCGACGCGCATCCCGAGGAGATCCTCGAGGTCCTGCGAAAAGCCGATCTGGTCGAGCAGGGAGGTGCCGCGCGGGAAGGTGACGAGCAGGTCGAGGTCGCTGTCCTCGCGGGCCTCGCGCCGCGCGACGGAACCGAAGACCCGGATGTTGGTCACGCCGTAGCGTTCGGCCACGGCCAGAATCTCAGGGCGTCTGGCCTCGAGCAGCGCGTAGACGTCGGCCGGCATGGTTCGTTCGTGTGTAGATCGGAGGGAATGAATATCAAGCCATCGATGGTCCAACCCGGGTGGCGCTCCGGCGCCGACCGGCCCGTGCTGCCCGGGATTACGGAACGGCTCGAGGTCGTGGACGCGCCGGGGCATGCCGCGGACCTGGAGCGGTGCCGGGCGCGGGGCTACGCGGTGACGGGCAGCCGGATCGCGGTCGTCACGGACCGGCCGCAGTCGACGGTCGACGTGCATCCGCCATCGGTCAACAGCGTGGAGATGGCCGGCGTCACGGTCGAGTATTCCCCGCCGGTGCCGGCGATGGGGTGATGGAGGCGCGAGATCCTCGACCATCGGCCAGCCCTTTCGATCACGTTCACCCTTCGGTGACCACACGGACGGTGCCGGGATACAGTGTCAGAGGAGCGCCACGAACTCCTCGACAGTCAGTCCGGCATCGCGGATGATCGCCCGCAGGGTCCCCCGCCGAACCTGGTCGTGCATCGGAACCACGATCCTGCGGTGGGGAGCCGCCCCCCCCCTTCATCGTGACGTGGCTCCCCTTCCGGTGATGGGGCTCGAACCCGGCGCACTGCAATGCACGGACGATCTCGGTGCCCGATAGCGAGGGCAGCGCGGACGCCACGTCAGGCGACCTCGACCTCGGTGATGACGGGTGCCGGCGCCGGTGCAGGGAGGTCGTCGATCGACAGGCTTTCGAGATAGCAGGCAATGGCCTCGCGGATCCCGTCCATGGCCTCCTCGATCGTGGCACCCTCGCTGTGGCAACCTGGCAGGGCAGGACAGCTCGCGTTGTATCCCCCGTCCTCGAGATCCTCGGTGATTACCACGAGATACCTCATCGACGGAATATCATCGTGCCGGCACAAGAGAGTTGCGATGCGCGGCGGCCGCGTCCCGCCCCACCGCGGCGGGGGCGCTCCAAAGACGAGCTCGCAGCTCGAGATCGTCGACGCGCCCCCGCACGCCGCGGACCTGGAGCGGTGCCGGGCGCGGGGCTACGCGGTGAGGGGCAGCCGGATCGCGGTCGTGACCGGCCGCCGCGAGGACCTGGTCGAGGTGCACCCGCCCCGCGCGGCTCGGTCGACCTGGGCGGCCTCTCGGTCGAGCGGGGCCCGCCGGCGCCGCTGCCGGCCGGCTGATGGGGACGGCACAGGGCCGCACCGGTCCCGCCGACGCCGTCCGTCCCTCCGAACCCCTTTTCTCCCCCGGCGACCCGGTTGCCGGCCGGCGGCGCGTCGGCCGGGACCGGGGCGGGCGGCCGCGGCCCCCCCGCGGGGCCGGGGCTTCGGGAGGCGCTCCGGCGGCATTCCGGGGCCGGTGGGCGGCCCGTTCGAGTATTGCCGGTTGCCTTTCACGTTATCGTGAAGAATAGAGAGTCGGCGCAATGCGCCGGGAGTAGACACATCATGGCAAACTTCGTTCCAAGGTCCGTCATCAAGTCGGCCGTCCGGACGCTCGCCACGCCGATCGCCAGCGTGGCGGCGTTCACGGAGGTCGTGGACGACGTCCTGACCACCAACCCGTTCGGGTGCACGGCCTACGAGGCGGGCGGCGTCTCCATGCCGGCCGTCGAGAAGACGCAGGAGGCCTACACGGCCCGGGTCGTGTACGAGGACGGCGAGGCCCAGACCGTCGGGACGGTCGCGGCCAAGTGCCCGACCGTCGCGGCCTATACCGCGAACGCCGCGACGATCGTCGCGGACGCCGACCTGGCCACGGCCATGGGCGGCACGGCCGTCCACGCGACCGACGACGACTCGTTCTCGGCGACGCTCAAGTGCCACGCCGCGAACGGCGAGCTGTTCACGGTGCGGTTCGGCCGCGAGTCGGTCACGGTCTCGTCGTACACGGACGACGCGGTCCTCGCGGCCGTCGAGGCATGGGCCGACGCGGTGCCGGCCCTGGCCTAGGCCGTCCTCTCGCCTGCCCGGTCGCCGCACCGGGATCTCGAAGAACGCCGGCGGGGCCCGGAGCCCCCCGCCGGTGTCGCAGGGCCGTTGGCCGGGGCCCCCGGCCCCGGTTCCAGGGGATTTCACCTCTTTTCGCCGGCCGGCCGGGGGAGATCGCCAACGCCCGGTACGGTGGCCCCGCGTCCCGCGAGCGCCCGCCGCTCGCGGGGGACCCGGGGGACGCTGCCGGACGACCGGCTGCTCTCCTGCGCGACACGCCCCAGCCCGCGCCGGCCATGACGCCGGAGAAGTGGCGGGAGTTCCGGGACCTCCTCATCAGCACGTGCCGCGGATAATTATAATCAACTATAGCGCGCCATAGTCGATCATGGCGACGACGACGGTCCAGCTCCGTTCGGAGACCAAGGCGAAACTCGATGACCTCAAACTTCACCCGCGCGAGACGTACGACGAGCTCATCAGCCGCCTGGCCGATGCGGCGTACGACGACGAACCCCTCTCCGATGAGGAGATCGATGCCATCCGGCTGAGCGAGAGGGAGATCGAAACCGGCCGCACCCGCACCCTGCGGGAGATCATGCGGGACCTCGGCGATGACCGGGCGATCCGGTCCCTGGTGGAATGATGGTCTATGAGGTGATCTTCACCCATGGAGCCGAGAAAGCGTTCGCAGCGCTGCCGCAGACGGCGCGCATCCGGATCGAGGTCGCCCTCGAGCGGTACTCGGCCGACCCGTTCCAGCGCCACGACATCCGGAAGGTGAGAGGGTGCCCCGCCGACAGGCCGCGGTATCGGATGAGGATCGGGGAGTACCGGGCGACGTTCCGGATCATCCAGGACCGGTTGATCGTCTGCGTCGTGGCCGTCGGAAAGAAGGAAAATTTTCACTACTGACGGCGTGGGCGGCGGTACGGGGACGCTGATCGGGGGGTGACCCTGGGTCCGTCGCCGTGGGAAAAGGTGGAGCCGCAGGGCGCCAGCGCATACCAGCGATGCGCCCCGAACCGCCCGACCCCACGCTCCCCGCGCGCCTCCGCGTGTTCCGCGAGCGACCGCCGCTCGCGGGCGGCCCGGGGGGCACTCCCGGACGACCGGCACCCCTCTCCTCCGCGACACGCCCCAGCCACCGCCGGCCATGTCGCCTGAGGAGTGGCAGGGGTTCCTCGACCTGCTCAGGCCCCACGGCGTCTACCCGCTCATGGCGTACCGGCTCCGCGCCTGGCCGGCCGACTGCCGGCCGCCGCTCGAGGTCACGGCGCACCTCGACCGGCTCTTTCTCTACGCGGCGGCAAGGTCGATGCGGGCCGGGCCTGCCAACAGCATTATACTGCCGGGGGTCGTCCTTTCATAGAGCCACGGGATCAGGGGCGATGGTTCGGACCGGCTCGCTGTTCCGGGATTCTCGATATGTATCCTTCCACCAGGAGGAGAAGAGAACGATGATCGAAGGGAGAATAGCCACCGCCGGGCGGGCGCTGACGCTCGAGGAGCTCAAGACCGCGCTCCGGGCGCTCCTGCCCTCCCTCGAGCAGGAGTACGGCGTGAGCTCGATCGAGATCTTCGGCTCGTACGTCCGTGGCGAGCAGGACGAGGAGAGCGACCTCGACCTCCTCGTCGAGTTCGACCCCGAGAGCACACTCTCGCTCTTCGGTTTTGTCGGCCTGCAGCAGGAGCTCTCGGACCGCCTTGGTGTCAGGGTCGATCTCGTGGAAAAGAGGTCGATCAAGCCCCGCCTGAGGGACCGCATCCTGCACGAGGCGATTCCGCTATGAGGGGCTGCTCGCGCCCGGCAGCTCAGTACCTCGAGGACATGCTCGAGGCCACCGAGAAAACGCTCTCGTACACGTCGGGAATGGACCGCGATGGTTTCCTCGAAGACGAGTACGCTGTTCTCGTCGTCAGTCGATTGCTGGAGATCGTCGGCGAGGCGGCAAAGCACGTGCCCGAGGAGTTCCGGGTTGCCCACCCCGAGATCCCCTGGAGGAAGATCTCGGGGACCCGTGATATCCTGATCCACGCGTATTTCCACGTCGATGCGGAGCAGCTCTGGCGAACAGTGACAGAGGACCTGTCGCCGCTCCGTGACGCGCTCCGCCGGATCCTCTCCGAGGACGGGGCGGACCAGCACCGGGTCTTGACGGGACGGAGAACGATGATAGCGGACGATACGACCCAGGTCCGGAGCATGCCCCCCGACCCCTCGCTCCCGGCCCGGCTCCGGGAGTTCCACGAGCGCCTGCCGCTCGCCGGCGACCCGTTAAACGGACTCCTCTCGCTCCCGGACGACCGGCTCCTCTCTCCTCCGCGATACGCCCGTGCCTGCGCCGGCCCTGTCGCCGGAGGCGTGGCAGGCGTTCCTCGGCCTGCTCCGGCCGCACGGCGTCTACCCGCTCCTCGCGTACCGGCTGCGGGCCTGGCCGGCCGACTGCCGGCCGCCGGCCGAGGTCATGGACTGGCTGAACCAGGCCTATCTCTACGCGGCCGCGCGGGTGATGCAAGCCGGCCGGCAGGTCCAGACCGGTCGTCGACGCGCTCGAGGCCGCGGGG
>DAEF01000143.1 GCA_002495225.1 Methanoregulaceae archaeon UBA288
ACCACCTGACCTTCCAGCTCTTCCATCACGCGGCGATCTTCCCGCCGGAACTCCAGCCGAAGGGGATGGTCGTCTTCGGCATGGGCCTTCTGAACGGGGCGAAGATGTCGTCGTCCAAGGGCAACGTCTTCCTGCTCGAGGACGCGCTCGCCGAGTTCGGGGCCGACACGGTCCGGATGTTCCTGATGGGATCGGCCGAGCCCTGGCAGGACTTCGACTGGCGAAACGAACTGGTCGCCTCGACACGGCGGCAGATCGAGCGGTTCGAGGCGACGGTCCGCGACGCGCTCGGAGCATCGGGCGAGCCGGACGCCCTCGACGAGTGGCTGCTCAGCCGGCTCCGGCGGCATATCGAGAAGATGACGGGCGCGCTCGAGTCGTTCCAGACGCGGCAGGCCCTGCAGGAGGCGTTCTTCGGCATCGAGGCCGACCTTCGATGGTACACGCGGCGCCGGCCCGAGGGGGGACCGAACGGAGCGGCGCTCCGCGAGCTCTGCTCGGTCTGGGTCCGGCTGCTCGCGCCGTTCATCCCGTTCACCTGCGAGACGCTCTGGCAGGAGATGGGCAACGAGGGGCTCGTCTCGTTCGCTCCCTGGCCCGAGGCGGCTCCCGGGCGTGACCGCCCGGCGCTCGAGCTCGGCGAGGAGCTCCTCAGCCGCACGGTGGAGGACGTGGAGTCGATCCTGAAACTGCTGCCGATCACCCCGGCGGCGGTCGAGATCGCGGTCGCGCCCTCCTGGAAACGAAAGATCTTCCAAACGATCGCCGCCGCCGACGACCGGAACGCGGCCGTCCGGCTCGTGATGCAGGACGAGGGCATGCGGAAGCGCGGCAAGGAGGCAGCCGACACGGCAAAGCAGTGCACGACCCTGATCCACCGCCTGCCGCCGGAGCTCGTCGAGAACATCCTCGAGGTGGAGATCGACGAGATCGCGGTCTTCGCCGGGGCCCGCGAGTTCCTCGAGCGAGCGATCGGCCTGCCCGTCCGGATCGTCGGCGCGGAGGAGTCGGGACACGCGAAGGCGTCCATGGCCCTCCCGTTCAAGCCGGCGATCACGGTCGAGTAGCCGTCCGCCGCCACACCCCCCTTTTCCGGCCCCGTCACTCCTCTACCCGGGAACGGCCGGGACTCTTCGGGGACCTTCCGGCTGACCCCGGGACACCCGGGACAGGCGGGGCAGGGATTTCAGATCTTCTCCGGATAGCACCTTCCGACGGGGGAACGGGTGGGATCCGGCTGTCCCGCCTGTCCCGCGGGGGGTTCCAACAGCGCCCCGGCGTTCACTCCCCGACTTTCTTTTTCGACCGCTTGACCCGCTCCTTCGACGAGAAGCCGGTCGCGCCCTCGAGAAACGCGTTTCGCTTTCGGATCGTATCCAGGATCAGGGCATCGTCGTCGATGGACGGGTCGGTCTCGATCTCGACACGGAGCGTCTTTCCCCCCGGGCCGGGCGTCGCGACTAGCCTGCGGATCGCACCGTAGGCGATCGCGTAGCCGTCCCCGACGGGCTCGGGTTCGCATCCGAAGTGGCGGGAAAGTTCGATCGGGATCCGGCTGGCAAGATCCTTGGTTGATCCACGTTTGACCTCGAACTCTTCCATAATACTTTTTAGTGAGATACTCTATGTTAACTTGATGCCCCCGGACACGTCAACCGACATCAAGATCATGGCCAAACCGCTGGCGGGCGAGTTCCCCACCGTCCTGATGGGATTTCCCGGCAGTGGTCTCGTCGGCTCGATTGCGCTCCAGTACATGGTCGAACAGCTCGAGTTCCCGCTCATCGGGACCATGACCAGCAAGTACTTCCCGCCGTTCGCGATGATGGCCAAGGGGCTGGTGAACGTCCCGGTCCGGATCTACGAGAAACCCCCGCTCGTCGCGATCGTGGCCGACATCCCGGTCCACCCGATGATCTGCTACGAGGTCGCGAACGGGATCATGGACTGGCTCGATCCGTTCCACCCGAAGGAGGTGGTCGCCCTCGCGGGGGTCGTCACGAACGAGACCGAGAAGCGGGTCTTCGGCGTGGCCACGAACGAGGAGATCCTCGAGCGGATCAAGGACCTGACCCAGTTCCTCCCGGTGGGCTCGATCTCGGGGATCGCGTCCTCGCTCCTGACCGAGTGCAAGGTCCGCGGTATCCCGGGGATCGGCCTCCTCGGCGAGACGGTCAACGCGCCCGACCCGAGGGCGGCGGCAGCCGCGCTCGGCGTGCTGAACCAGATGTACGGCCTGAACGTGGACATGCAGCCCCTGCTCGACCAGGCCGAGGAGATCGAAGCGACCATGCATCGCCTCTCCGAGGAAGTCCAGTCGACCGAGGTCTCGCAGAAGCGCGAGAACCTGCCGATGTACGGGTGATCGCGATGGAGGTACCTGCTCTCACCAGCCTCTCCCCCGAGATCCTCCGGGAACTCAAACGGGGACTGCCGCGGACTCTCGAAGTCCAGTCGGCTCACAACGTGATCACGATAGCGAACGTCGGTCCGGGCGACCAGATCTTCATGACGAACGTGGACCCCGACGACCTCTCCCCGGGCGATCGCGGCATCATGGCGCATGTTCTCACTATCGGCATCTCGATGAAGCGGATCATCGAGTTCTCCCACGGTACCCACTTCGAGGAGCGCGAGCGGACTGCGGTTCGAATCCAGGTCCGGTACTGCGCCGATTCGACGATCAAGGGTGTCTTCACCCGCGACGGCTTCGGGCCGACGAAAGTCGATGCGGTCAAGGGATCGTGTGCCCACGCCGGCTGATTTCCCTATTTCCCATTCGACGGTTTGATTAGGTCCGCCGTCGAACAGGGATCCCTCACGGGCCTGTGGCTTAGCCCGGATAGAGCGCCGGGCTTCTAACCCNNCGGGGGTTCGAATCCCCCCAGGCCCGCTCTCTTCTACCTGACTTTTGTCCCCGGCGCGACGGGACGGAGCGGCACGAGCAGGGATGCCTCGTCGCCGGCCGCGAGGATCATCCCGCGGCTCTCGATACCGAAGAGGGTCGCCGGCGCGAGGTTGGCGATCACGACCACGTCCCGGCCGACGAGCTCCTCGGGCGCGTACAACCCGGCGATCCCGCTGACGATCTGCCGTTCCTCTCTGCCGATGTCGACCACGAGCCGGAGGAGCTTCTTCGACTTCCGGACCGGTTCGGCCTGGAGAACGCGGCCGATCACGAGTTCCATGCGGCTGAACTCGTCGATCGTGAGCGGGGCCTCCGGGGCCGCGGCGCCGCACGCGGCCCGCCCTTCGGCCTCGGCGACACGCGTGGCGAGCAGGGCCTCGAGCCCGGCCACCTGCTTCTCCTCGAGCCGCGCGAAGAGCGGCGTCGGCAGCGCCAGCGGCGCGGGTGCGAGGCGCACCGTGGTCTCGTCGAGGAGGTGGTCCGTGACTTTGCCCGGCTGTCCGAGCATGCTCCAGATGCGGCCGGCCGCCTCGGGCATCACCGGGTCGACCAGGAGGGCGAGCGCCTTCGTGAGCTGGAGCGCGTCCGCGATCACCTGTGCGGCCGCCGCCGGGTCGGTCTTCACGAGCTTCCAGGGGGCGTTTGCCTGGATCAGGTTGTTGCCGTGCGCGGCGAGCGCCATCACCGCGTCGACAGCGTTCTTGAACTCGTACGCGGTCATCGCCTCGTCGACGGCTGCGCGGGTCTCCTCGATCGCGGCAAGGACGGGCGCGCTCGCCGCCACCGCGGGGATCCCGCCGAACTGCGTGTGGGCGAAGTGGAGGGTCCGGTGGACGAAGTTGCCGAAGGTGTTGACGAGCTCGTTGTTGACCCGGTCCGCGAACGCGCGCCAGGAGAAGTTCAGCTCCCGCGTGTGGCTCGTGGAGGCGAGAAGGTAGTACCGGAGGCAGTCGGCCGGGAGCCCGAGGTCGAGGTAGTCCTCGTTCGTCCAGACCACGTATCCCCGCGACTTCGAGAACTTGTGGTCGTCGACTTTCACCATCCCGCTTGCAACAACCGCATACGGCACACCGTACCCGGCTCCTTTCNNACTTCGAGAACTTGTGGTCGTCGACCTTGAGCATCCCCGAGGCGACGACCGCGCTCGGCAGACCGTACCCGGCCCCCTTCAGCAGGGCGGGCCAGAAGATGCAGTGGTGGTAGGTGATGTCGCCGCCGATGAAGTGGGTGATCTCCCCGTCGCCGCACCAGTACCGCCGCCAGTCTTTCCCGTGCGCGGCGGCCCACTCCTCGGTGAACGCGATGTAGCCGATCGGCGCGTCGATCCAGACGTAGACCACCAGGTCGTCG
>DAEF01000104.1 GCA_002495225.1 Methanoregulaceae archaeon UBA288
GCTCGCGAAGTACCTGTTCTTGATCGTGCTTCCGACCTCTCGGTCGCGGTTGGCATCGCCCTGCGCCTTCTCGAGCACGGCAAACAGCCGGCCGAGCCGGTACGGGACGTTCGGACTGGTCTCGTTCAGACTCACGGTGATCATCTCCTCTTGAATTCCCGCTACCCCGGGCCTGGCCCTCGCCAGCCGGAGCAGGTATGCCTTGATAACGCCGGCACGGACGCGGTTGAGATACTGGTCCGCCCTGATCCGGTTCAGGATCGCGGTGTACAGCTGGGCCGGGTAGGTCGTGTTGTAAAGCACCGCCCGCATGAGCTGGCCAGACATCCCGGGCGGCGGCTCCTTTCGTTCTGCATTCCTCGGCACGGTCTCGAACAGGATGCGACGGACGGGGAGGATCTCGGGTTCGAGATTGTTGCGGACGACCTCGAGGTCGAGGTGGTGCCGGGCCAGGTTGGTCACCAGGTTCCCGAAGGAGTCCTGGTGCCAGTACCGGACTGCGAGGCGCGCGTTGTTGGGCGCGAGGCCGAGAATGAAGCACCTGGTTTCGGGGTTGATGCCGAGATCGCCCTGCCGGATCCCCGACCCCTCCCGGACCAGGCGAAGGACATCCCGGATGCGCGTCAGCTCCCGGTCGTCGATGACCTGCTTCCCGGGCTCCGTTGCCGTCTCGGGTTCCTCGGCCGCGGCTTCGCCGGCTTCTTCATCTGGGGGATCGAGGAGGCCGGCGATGATCGCCTCGGTCGATCGGTCGCCAGTCTGGGCCCAGAAGACCGTGGTTGCATCGCCGATCCGGATGCGATGCTCCGGCGATGCGATCAGCTGGTTGAGTGCCGTCGTATACTTGAACTCGCACTCCTCGCTGACGGGGGCGTTGTAACTCTGCTCCTTGCCGTACGAACAGAAGGCCTGCTCGTTGAAGCTGACCAGCGAGGCCCCTGTCGGATTGGCCCCAGCGACACCTTTAATCGCCTGATGCGTCCGGGAGATCGGAGAGACCGAGCCGCTGATCAGGCACTGGGCTGTGCGAGTCTCTCCTGAATCCCGTGACAGCGACGCTTTCCAGATCTGCTGCACCTCGGGAATATAGTGAAGATAGGTATCCCCGACGCGGACGACGCACCGCCCGCCGGACAGCAGATCGTCCAGGTATTCGCGGACCTTGGGGTGATCCAGTGCCTGTTCGGGGTCCCACGAGTCGAGGAAGGCCAGAAACGCCCGCACCCCTGGTTCGTCGGAGCTGTCCAGGAGTGCCTGCTGCAGGCTGCGGAACGCGGAAAACGACTCCCGGGATCGGCGGGAGACGACGACGAGCCCTTTCTCGTCCTCAATGAGGATCGTGTCGTCCCTGCCTTTTTTCAATGACCGGCTGCCCCGATCCTTGGCCTTGACACGCTCGATCCCGAAGACGTACTCCGCCTTGTCGCAGAGGAAGAACGAAAACACTCCGCTCGTGCGTGACCTCTGAAACGGGACCAGCTGTTCCTGCGGTCGCCGGTTCTCGCCGGACCGGAGGTCGACAATGTTCGTCAGCACCCCGTCGGAAGAGATCACGAGGGCGAAGGAGACCCCGACCCGGCTGAACCCGTAGGGCGCCGGAGCCTGCGCGGCCTCACCTGCCAGGACGTCATAGACGGTGCAGAGCGATTCCAGTATCACGCTGCCGCCCCCGCCCGCAGGCATTCGGCGCAGTCGATCACGCCGTCGCGCATCACCGCGCGGTAGAAGACGGGCGTCATGTCGTCGGCGAAATCGATGTCGTGGAGCATGAACCCGAGGTCGACGGTCTCCCCCCTGTACCACGACGGCGGGATCTCGCCTTCGACCAGCTCGAACCGGAGCGGGAACTCGCGGCAGCCGAGATACGGCTGGTGGAAGCACTGGCCTTTCCGCATCCGTCGGAGGGCCATATTGAAGTGCTTCTCCTTCGTGTCCCCGGGGCCGGCCCGATCGGTCAGGTCGAAGTGCGCCTCGATCACGTAGTCCACGTCGCGCAGCAGGTACGAAGCCCGCTGAACCCGTTCTCGACCGTCGCTCGCGTCGAGCCCGAGGGCGACCTCCCCCCCGCGCATGGCCTGCATGACGTTCCTCGTCGATATCTTGCTCGAGACCTCGTTCCGGCGGACCGAGTCGAACCGGATCGGATTCAGTACGTGGAGACGGTCGATCCGCCAGGCAATCGCCGGCTTCCAGAAGATCGCCTCGAGGATGCCTCGGGCCGCCGAAGGAGTGACGACATCGTAACTCACCCGTTCGGCCTTCATCTCGGGTCGCGTAAAACAGGCGTAGTCGCCGCGGACCCTGAGTGCGATACCAAAACCCATGTTTTACCCACTCCTAGTCATCGACCAGGAGCAGACCGTTGTACAGCTCATTCCTCACCTCTAATTCTTTATTCTCTGAATACCCTGATAGACCATTCAGAACAATAAATCTGTCGTTAATAGAATGGACGGCCCCTGCATCGTCGAGCCGCTTCAGCGTGTGGGGGTAGATCGACACGGTGTATCCCTGCAGGCGGCGGAGGATGCCCCGCGAGATGAAACCCGACTCGAGCTGCGCGATAGCGCTCCGCGCCTCGTCGTCGTACGGGATGATCACGTCCCGGGTCCCATCGATCAGGCGGAATGCGTCGGCCACCTCTTTGAAGGGGAAGGCGAGCGGGTCCTGCCGGGACCCGCGAAGCTTCTCCATGATCTCGTTCTCATCTAGGCCGCGCCGGTCTCCCTGCTCGATCGCGTAGAGCGTCTCAAAGTAATCCGCGACCGCCTCGAGGGAGAGCGGGTCATCGTGGCGGCCCATCACCATCGTGCCGATCTCCGCCGTCCGCTTCAGCCAGCCCGGCACCGTCGCGTGCGCTTCGGTGGACGTGAAGACGAACACCCGTCCGGGCACGGGGAGCCTCCCCTCGCGGTTGCAGCGCCCGGCCGCCTGGGCGATGGAGTCTATTCCGGCCATCGAACGGTAGACCACCGGGAAGTCGATGTCGACCCCCGCCTCGATCAGCTGGGTCGAGACCACCCGGCACGGGCTGCCGCGGTCGAGCCGGCGACGTATGATGGCCAGGACTCGCCGCCGGTGGACCGGGCACATGTTCGCCGTCAGGTGGAAGACCACCTTGCGCCCGGCCTTCACCCGCCACCCACGGCGGCGGAACCTCTTCGATCTCCTCCGCCGGACGGCACGGTGGCATGCGGTCAGCGCGTCGAAAAGCTGGCTTGCATGCTTCTTCTGGTTGACGACGCAGAGGACCTGGGGGTGCCGGGACAGACGAAGCACCAGCGAGTCGTCGGCCTGGGGGCCGAGGTCGGTCGTGCGGACGCGACGGAACTGCTCGTACAGGGTCGACGGCGAACCCATGATCTCCGTCGCGGCGACGGAACCGCTGATAAGCCCCGCGATCCTCGGTTGCGTGGCAGTGCAGAGCACCACTGTGGCATCGTAGTGCCGCACGAGTTCCGCGACGGCCTCCAGGCATGGCCGGAGAAACGGGGTGGGCAGCATCTGCGCTTCGTCGAGGATGATCACGCTCCGCGCGAGGCGGTGGATCTTCCTGCACCGCGACCGTTTGTTGGAAAAGAGCGACTCGAAGAACTGCACGTTCGT
>DAEF01000160.1 GCA_002495225.1 Methanoregulaceae archaeon UBA288
AACGGCCAGAGCCTGAACATCAATGCCGATACCGCGGCAGGAGAGATCGCCATCTCGCTCTCTGCCTACAAGCTGATCAACATGACCGACGTGGACGGGGTCATGGACCGCGACCGCACGAAGGTCTACCGCCGCCTCTCGGCGGACGAGGCCGTCGCCATGATTGGCTCGGGAGCCGTCGCGGGCGGGATGATCCCCAAGGTCGAGGGGATGTGCCGCGCCATCGAGGCCGGCGTCCAGTTCGCGCACATCATCAACGGCAACACCGAGCACAACCTCCTCCTCGAGCTCTTCACCCGCGATGGCGTCGGCACGATGATCTTCTCGTAGGGCGGGGAGCAATCACCGATCGTCTCCTTTAACAGAAGGGAGAGCGATCGCGGTCGTGGAGCCCCTCCTGGTCGCGGGCGAGGACAGGTCTGCACGTGGTCGCCCTCGCGATGCCCGGCACGTTGGATGGTGAGGGTCAGGGCATCGATCCGTTTGGAAACCCTTATGGGATGAAAAGAGCCATACGCGGATCGCCATGGGGTTGTGAAGATCGATTCCCGTGTGGGTGGGCTCGCGGCCACGAGGATCGTAGTCCTGATCTTCTCTCTCGCTCTGGTCGCTCCATCTGCTGCTACGCCCTTCGCAAGGTTTTCGGCGAACGTAACCTCAGGTCCGGCACCTCTCACCGTTGCGTTTACGGATCAGACATACGGCTGGGATTCGTACCCAATAAACGTCAGTTGGGCGTGGACTTCGGCGACGGCTCCACATCGAGCGATCCAAATCCAGAGCACACCTTTGTAAACCCCGAAAAGTACCTGGTGAGGCTTGTGGTGACTGGTGACCCCCTCATCACCGAGCCAGAAGCAACGACCACAATCGTCGTGGAACCGGCGACCCCCGATGCCTCGTTCGACTATGAGGCGACCGGACTCACAGTCAATTTTACCGATACCTCGACTGGCGGTGTGACCGGATGGTTTTGGGAGTTCGGCGACGGTGCCACCTCGAACGAGAGGGATCCGGATCACACATACGCCGTGTCAGGCAGCTACACAGTGAGGCTCGGGGTCTCCGGCCGTGGGGACGAATTCCCGAGGTCAAGGGCAGAGCAGACGCTCCTGGTCGAACCCACCCCGATTCCCGCGCCGGCGAGTCCCCCCGTCGCGGACTTCTCGTTTACCCCGGATCACGGCCCGGCCCCGCTCACGGTGGAGTTCGAGGATGGGTCGTACGCCCCCGATGGCTCGATGCTCATACCAATCCGATGGATATGGGACTTCGGGGACCTAAGCCCGACAGCGGAAGGTCAGAGCGCAAACCATCGCTTCATCACGCCGGGAAATTATCGGGCCAGGCTGACGGTCGTCTTCAGGAGCCCCACGTATCCTGTGTCCGACATCAGGGACGTCCTGGTGAACGTGACGGCCGAGCATACGATCACGGTCGAGCCAGCCCGGCTTGAGCTCGACGCCGTGGAGGGGATCGCGAGGGGCGACCCGCTCGAACTGACGGGCTCGACCAGTCTCGCGCCGGGCGAAGACCTGCTGGTGGAGATCGTCCCGGCATTGTATCGCCCGGCCGATACCGAACGGGCAGGGAACGTCAGCGGCGCCACGGGCACGACCCGGGTGGTCGCCGGCGGCGGCGCGCCCAACGCATTCAGGTTCATGGCCGACACCTCCGGGTTCGGGCCCGGCACCTACACGGCCACGGTCCGGGCCGTCGATACGGACGCGACCGCGACGACGACGTTTTCTCTCGTGGAGCGTCTCACCGATACCCCGACGGCGATCATCACGACGGTCTCGATCACCCCGACGGCATCCCCACCGGTCTCCCCCGGGACGTCGACACCCGCCCCGTCCCCTGTTCTCACGACGCCGACGACGCTCGCCGCCGCCTCGCCTCCCACGCCGCCCATTCTCGGAACGCTTCCGGGCTTTCCTCCGGTCGCCGCCTTCACCTGGGCGCCCGATCCGGCGAGTGGCCCGAAGGTCCAGTTCACGGACACCTCGACCGGCGACGTGACAACCCGGCGCTGGGAGTTCGGTGACGGGAACGTCTCCCTCGACGAGCACCCGTTCCACGTCTACCCGGGGCCCGGTACGTATGCGGTCCACCTGGTGGTCGAGGGGCCCGGCGGCGCGTCGTCGGCCTCCCGGGCCGTCACGGTCGGAGGGACCGGCACGCCCCCGGTCACGCCAACCGTGACCGCGACGACAGTCGTCCCCACCGCGACGGGCGGGGACGGGGGCGACGGGTTCCCGTGGTGGATCGCCGCGGTCGCTGCGGTCGGCCTTCTGGCCGGCGGCGCCGCGCTCGTGAAACTCGGCCCCGGCATGTCGCCTCCCGTGAAGACCGTCCCGGGGCTGACGATCGAGCCTCGGGGGCAGCTGCGGCGGCCCACGACGGGCCGGGAGACCCGGATCGAGATCGAGGTGAGGGGAGGGATACGACGTGAACGTTAATCCGCAGGCGGTGAAGACACGGCAGGAGGACCCGTTCGATCGGGCCGGGCTTGCGGCCGAGATCGCGGGCCAGATGCAGCGGAAAGGGGAGGAGGGCCTCGCCCTGGTCGCGAAGTACTACCGGATGGCCGGCCTCCCGGCCAGAAAGGCGCTCGAGACGGCCGCGCTCCAGGCGGCGGACGTGATGACGCGGTACCTCACGCAGGGCCTGGTCAGCGCGACCGTGGAGGCGATGGAGACCGGGGGCGACCCCGGGGCGAAGACCCTCACGGTCGGCCCGGCCCGGCCGATCCGCGTAACCCTCACCACCTGGCGGTACTCCGCCGAGTTCGTGGTCCGCGCGAACGGCTTCGAGATCGCCTGCCCGCGGCTCGACTTCCGGCTCGAGCCGCGCCTCGAGATCCTCGACGCCGGCCTCCGGCGGTGGCCCGACGGCGGGTACGAGCTGACCCTGGGGCGGGCCCGGTTCGACTGCCGCGTCTACCTAGAGCGGCCGGAGGGCGCGATCCTGGTCGCCGACCCGAGGACGCGGGAGGTCTCCATCGCCGAGCCGATCTCGTTCGGCGGCAGCTGGTCCCCCGGGGATGGGACGCTCGCGTGCCCGTACACGGACCCGTCGGCCTGCCCGTACCGCCGCGAGGCCGGCGCGCCGCCCCGCGCCGGGTGAGGGCCCGGGGGCCCGGCCCCGTACCGCCTCAGGCCGCGACCTCCCCCTTCGCCTCCCGCGCCCAGTGGCGGTGCTGGGCGATGGCCATCTTGAAGACCTGGGCGAACGCGCCGACGGCCTCTGGCGTCCCGGACGTCACGACGCCCGTGTCGGCCTCCACGCGCTCCCCCTTCTTCGGATCCGCGAGGCTCGCGCCCCGGGCCTCCGAACCCTGCAGGAGCTCGATGCCCGCGCCCGTCGCGCCGATCGGCTTGCAGTGCTTGAAGGCCTCGTTGACGAAGTGGATTGCGTCGCCCTGCTTCATCAGGGTCTCCACGTGCGTTCCGCCGGGGACGTAGACGGCGTCAAACAGGACGGAATCGACGGTCAGAAACGTGTGGTCGACCTTCATCTCGCCGCCGTTCGCGCCGCGGATTGTCCCGAGGACTTCGGAGACGACCTCCGGCCGGGCGCCCGCGTCCAGCAGGACCTGCCTGACCTTCGCGGCCTCGTCGTGGTCGTATCCGTCCAGCGCGAGGATCGCGACCTTCCGTGACCTGACCGTGTCCTTCACGGTCGTCTCCTGGCTCAGGGAAGAATCCCGCCGCGAGCCCGAGGACTCCCCCTTCGGCGACGGCGGCTCGACCCCGATGCCCTCGGCGACTGCCGCGGCAAGATCGCCGTCGACGTTGTTGACGAGGTCGACCACCTGCTTACGAATGCCCGGGTCCAGGACCTTGCCGAGCTCGAAGCGAAAGGCGCGGAGAATGTGCCGCTTCTCAGGCTCGGACATGCTGTTCCAGAAGAGTTTCGCCTGGCTGAAGAAGTCCCGGAACTTCTCGCTCCGGCCCCGGACCTTCCGTCCCTCGACCTTCTCCTGGTAGTGGACGTACCCGCCCTCCTCCGCGGACGCCGGGCGCGGCCGGTTCCCGCCGAGCGAGTTCGGGAAGTAGCTGACCGGGCCCCTGTTGATCTCCGTCCGGTGGTAGCCCTCGCGCTGGTTGTTGACGACCGGCACGACCGGCCGGTTGATCGGGATCTCGTGGAAGTTCGGCCCGCCCAGGCGGATCAGCTGGGTGTCGATGTACGAGAAGAGCCGTCCCTGCAGCAGGGGGTCGTTCGAGAAGTCGATCCCCGGGACGACGTTGCCGGGGCAGAACGCGACCTGCTCGGTCTCGGCGAAGAAGTTGTCGGGGTTCTGGTCCAGCACCATCTTCCCGATCCAGCGGACGGGCACCTCGTCCTCGGGCCAGAACTTGGTCGGGTCCAGGATGTCGAAGTCGAAGGCGTGCTCCTCCTCCTCCTCGATCATCTGGACGCCGAACTCGTACTCAGGGTAGGCGCCCAGCTCGATGGCCTCCCAGAGGTCGCGGCGGTTGAAGTCCGGGTCC
>DAEF01000237.1 GCA_002495225.1 Methanoregulaceae archaeon UBA288
TTGAGCTGGCAGGCCATCTCCATGATCAGGCTCGACGTCTCTGCCTGGTCGAGCCGCATGAGCAGGTATGCCAGCACTTCGTACGGGTCGGTCGAGTCGAGCAGCTCGACGATCTCGCGGAGGCCTGACGCGATCCTCGCGATCATCGCGTCCCGCTCGAGCGGGTTGTCGATCTCGAGCGAGAAGAGGGTGAGCGGCACGAAGAAGGTGATCGCGCTCGACCGCTCGGCGTACTGGAGCACGATGTCGATCGCCCCCGCGATCCTGAGCGAGACCTGTTTCGGATTCGTGTGCTCGCGGATCAGCGCCAGCGCCTGCTGGAACGGCCGGGCCTCGTCGGCGAAGTCGTCGGACTGGTAGGTGGCGACCGACTCCTCGAGGCGCAGGCAGCCGACACGGATATAGGCCTCGATCACCCGCTCCATCAGCTGCTGCTGCAGTTGGGGTTCCTCGATCGAGGCGAGGAGCTGGGCGGCTTCGTCGAGCGCGTACGGCGTCTTCTCGGTCAGGGCGTAGCGGATCATCCCCTGGACGATCTTGCCGATCGCACCGGTCGCGTACTCCTTCTCGAGCATGGAGGTCGACCACGACCGCATGCGCCGGAGGAGATCGAGGTCCGACTGCTTGACGGCGAGCTGGGACGCGGCCTCGATCACGGCGAAGAGCGCCTCCGAACGCGTGTGCTGCCCCTGGATGTTCGAGGCGAGCCCGATCCCCCGCTGCAAAAAGTCACGGCTCCGCTTCTCGACCCCGATCGCGGTCAGGTTCCGGATGATGTACGCGATGGCGCTCTCGCGGACCCCGATCTCGCCGATCCCCTCCGCGAGGTCGATCAGCACCTCCGGGTCGCCCTCGACCAGGAAGCCGTGCTCGATCAGGATGGTGATCGAGTCGAGGAGGAGCTGGTCTGCCCGGGGGTGGAGCCGGGCGAGCGACCGGATCGCGCCGACGTGCTCGATCGTGTCCGCGAACGGGTGCTCCTTGCAGAGCTCGTACACGGCACGGTACACGGCCGTCTCGGCCTGTGCGGGCTCGAGCACGGAGAGCACCCGTGCTTCGGCCATCTCGATCTCGTCGCGGAGAATGGCCTCCTTGAGGAGGCGGACGCCGGTCTCGTCGATCTGGTGACGGTGGATCACGTCCTGCATCTCGACCCGCGCAAAGGTCTCGATCGCCTCGTAGAACTGGCCGATCCGGAGGAGCGTGTTCGTGAACTGCAGGTACGTGCGGGTCGATACCTCCCGGTCGAACTGCGTCTTGACGAGCGGCAGGACCGCGATCAGGACGTCGGCATCACGCGTCTTCTCCGCGATCAGGATGCCCGAGTGGATGATCTCCTTGAGCGGGATCTGGGCCGGGTCCACGATCCGGCCGTTGAACTCGAGAGCCTTCTTGATGTACCAGTTGTCGCCGGTCGCTTCGGCCTTCTTGAGGAGGCGGACGACCAGGTGGCGACGCGAGGCGGGCGCGTCACGTTCGAGCGAGAGCAGGGTCGAGTAGAGCTGGGACTTGTCCCGGATCCGCTCGAGCAGCTCCTGGACCAGGCACTCGAAGATCTCGGTCTGCCGGGGCTCGGGGAGATCCTGGAAGGCGCCCATGAACGTGTGGATGTCCGCGATCGCCCGGGACATGGGCGAGCGCCAGGTCATGTCGATGATGGAGAGGGTGCAGTGGATCCGGCGAAGCTTCTGCATGATCCCACCCGTCGACCTCAGGGCCTCGTACACGATCTCGATGTCCCTCTCGGCGATCGCGATGGTGACCATCGCCGTGACGATGTCGCAGTGCAGGTCGGCCCGTTCCGAGACGTCGCCGATCTCCGGCACGAGCTCGAGTGCGAGGCGGTGGTACTGTATGTCGTGGGTCGTGATGCCCCAGGCGATCAGGGCGGGCACCAGCTCGATCAGCAGGGCCGAACGGTACTTCCGGAAGCTGATCCGGGAGAGGATGCTCATGCCCCGCTCGATCAGGACCGGCTGTCGCTTCCGCACGCCGGCGTCGACGAGGGTCCGCGAGACCCGCGAGAGGACGCGGGACTGGTGGCTCTTCCGGTCGAGCTGCCCCGTGATCTTCAGGATCGCGTCGATCCAGCGGTCGTCCTCTTGGGCCAGGTAGTGGTCGGTCAGGCGCACGACGAGGGCGTCGACCTCGTCCTTCTCGAGTTCCAGGAGGTGGTCGAGGTACACGGGCTCGCCCCGCTCGAGGGCTGCCTCCTCGAGCACCCTGTTACTCTGCCGGATCTGGAGGGCGCGCTCCTTTCGCTTCTGGATGCCCGAGTACCCTCGAACGATCGCGCCGATACTCGCGAGATCTCCTGCCTCGACGGCCTTCACAAGCGGATCGACAAGATTTTGTGAACTTTGCATCAAATGTCCTATCAATACCTTTATCTCTTTACACTATAATCCATAATTCGGCATAAACGTTGTGTTTTTTATTATCTCAATTTCAGTCTAAAAGGCTGACATATCTGGTAATTATGGGTTTTACGGGTATTCCGACACATGACGGGTCTTGAAACCGGACAAGGGTCTGTTCTCCATTATTTCATCCCGGTGCAGCATCTAAAGGCTGCCGGCCGGACATATATTTTCCTCTCGCCGGCGCCTCGGTCGGACACCGTGACGCCGTTTTTCCCGGTGCGCGCCCCGAAGATGATCGACGCCGGGCTCAGCACGCTTAAACCCGATGAACGCCCATTCCGTGGTAATGAAGGTCTGCATCATGTGCGGC
>DAEF01000073.1 GCA_002495225.1 Methanoregulaceae archaeon UBA288
TTACATCACTTTTGGCACACTACCGCGCTCGAGGAGCCGGGGACACCGTCGTGAGCTGCCGGTCGCCGTCCCACAGCCTGCGGGGAAGCTCACGACCGACCGCGGAACCCACTGCGTGCTGAAAGGGGCAGGTAAGGGGCAGATAAGGGGCAGTAAAGGCGCATTGTGAGAGGTTGTGGCAGGTGCCGGCCGGCCCGGCGGCACACACCCCCCCCTTTTCGGCATGCTGCGCGCCCTACCCCCCGTGACGCGCGGTTTACCGCACCGGCGCCCCGCACGCCGCCGCCCTGGTCGTCGTGCCGGCCCTTTTCATGCTGTGAGTGACAGATCGATCAATGCGGCCATCCCGGCCGGGCCACGCGAGTGGTGTAGGCCGGGTCCTGCCCGCCAGGAACACCGGGCCGGCGGCACCGCTGCCGGGCACGGGGCCGCGTGGTCGTCATCTCAAGACGCGCGCCATCTCCGGTTATGTTGTCGCCGGGCGATGCACATTTTCCCTGCGCACACGGGGCGGCCCGGGGCGATCCCCAGCGGTGGGAGGCGTCCGCTCACCGCGGAAAGGTTCATCCCGATATCGTTCGCATGGTAGAACATATGTTCGGCTACGCGAACATCATCGCGGCCCCGGCCGGCCGGCTCCTCGTCCATCTCGGCCGCCGGTACCGGGAGGACGCGTTCGTCCGCGAGGTCGCCCGCTCCGTCCGGCTCGGCGTCGGCCCCGTGAGCGAAGCCCTGCGCCTCCTCGCCGACGGGCATCATCTCGAGAGGACCGAGCGGGGACGGAACGTCTACTACCGGGCGAACCTCGGGAGCGGACTCGTGCGGGCCGTGAAGCTCGCGGCCACCCTCGCCGATCTCGACGATCTCCTCCTCGCACTCGCGCCGCACGTCCACGCCGTGACCCTCTTCGGGAGCTGCGCGACGGGCGAGGACACGATCGAGAGCGATGTCGACCTCTGCATCGTCACCGGGGAGCCGGGCCTGGTCGACGCCGCGCTCGCACGGCACCCCGTCGCGGGCGGACGGCCGGTGAGTGCCATCGTCCTCGGGCCCGACGAGTTTCTCGCCCTAGAACAGCGGGACCCGACGCTCGCGGAGCGGATACGGCTGGGGTGGGTGGCCTGGGAGGCGAAGAGTGCGCTATAGGTTCGAGGAATGCCTCGAGCGCGGCAAGATCGTCGCGATCGCGCCCGACCCGGCCCTGGTGGAGAAGGAGCTGCGTGAGGCTGCGGCCGATCTCGTCTCCGCCGAGCGCTCGCTCGAGAACGGGGACGACAAGTGGGCGACGGTCCAGGCATACTATGCCATCTTCCACGCCCTCAGGGCCCCCGTGCTCCAGCTCGGATTCCGGGAGAAGAGCCACACCTGCCTGCGGTTCGCGGTCGAGGCCCTGCTGGTCGACACCGGCAGGATGCCGTCGAGCGTGCTGACCGATCTCCAGCAGGTGATGCGGGCGAGAGAGGGAGCCGATTACGGGGCCGTGTACTCGTCCGCATCGGCCGGAATGGCGATTGACGCTGCGCGGCGCATCGTGTCCAGAGTCATGGCTGCCATGCACGAGGACGACGCGGAATAATCTTCGAACGCGCCGCCGGCCTCAGGCGACATCCAGACGTTGACCAGCACCCGCATCCGCTTCAGCGATCACAGGGTCGTCGCCGAGCTCGTCGACGGCTCACGGCAGGTCGTCCTCAACGTCGTCGTCAGAGCCCGCTCTCCGTATCGATCTCCCGCACCGGCCGGCCCATCGCCGATCTGGGGCGCCCGGAGAGCACCCGCAGCGATCGAAGGCCCGCTGACGCTCGTAAGCGATCTCCGGCAACTGCCCACCGTTTCCATCTTCGATCCGCGCCGCCCGGTGGTCCGCGGCAGCGATCGAAGCCGGCCGGCCCTCGTAAGCGATCTCCTGCACCCCTCCACCGCCCCATCGCCGATCCACGCCGCCCGGTGATCCGCGGCAGCGATCGAGTGCCCGCCGACTCTCGAAAGCGATCCCCCGCACCGTCACCGCCGCAGTACCGCGGGCCCCGTGGCGCACGGGAACCAGGCCGGCGGCACGTGTCCGCGCCGGCCGGCAACGGACGAATGTCTTTTTATCTATCAACCCATGATGCATCAGTGCAGCAGAGGCGGCAGGGCATGTCGGAGTATCTCATCACCATCACCGTCGAACCGCTCGAGGAGGGCGGGTATCTCGCCACGAGCAGCACCGTGCATGGACTGATCGCCGAGGGCAGGACCGTCGCCGAGACGATCGAGATCGCGCAGGACGTGGCACGGCGGCTGATCGAGTCCTGCCTCGAGCACGGCGATCCCCTGCCCCCGACGCTCCGGCCCGTCGCAGAGCAGGGCGACACGCTCCAGATCGCCGTCACCGTCTCCCCATGACCCACGCCCCCTCCCTGACGGCCAGGGAGGTGATCCGCATCCTCCGAAGCGCCGGGTTCGTCTTCGATCGGCAGGCAAAGGGGAGCCATGAGATCTGGTACAACCCGGAGACACGCCGACGGGTGACCGTCCCCAACCACCCTGGGCGGCCGATCGCCCGGGGGACGCTGATGGCGATCATACGCGAGAGCGGCCTCGCCGTCGAGGATTTCCTGGCCCATCGTTGAACGGCCGTCGGCGACGTCCTGACGATACCGGATGCCGGGAACGCCGGCGACGACCACGTGGAACTGGTCGACGGCTCGCGGCAGATCGTCCTCGACGTCGAGGTCTGAGCCCGCCACCCTCCTCTTTCGCGAGCTCCTGCACCGGCCGGCCGGCCCCATAACCGATCCGGGCCGCTCGAGGATCACCGGCAGCGATCGAAGCCGGCCGACCCGCTTCTGTGATTCCCTGCACCGGCCGGCCGGCCCATCACCGGTACACGCCGCTCTATAAGCACCGGCAGCGATAGACAGCCCCCCGATCCTCGTAAGCGATCTCCCGCACCGACCGGCCGGCCCATCATCGATCCACGCCGCCCGATATTCACCCGCAGCGATCGAAGCCGGCCGACCCCCTTACCATGGCCGTACGCACGCCTGCATGTCGGTCACCGCGAGGTCCCGGGCTGACCTCTCATTCGGCCCGGTTCAGGACGTCGACCGGCTCGACCCGCCCGCTCGGCGTGACGTCGAAGTGCTGGTCGAAGCTGACCAGCCCCAACGAGTACCGTTCGGCCGCGACGAGCTGATACGCGTCGTCGAAGTCCAGTCGATAGCGGAGAATGGCCGTGACCACCTCGCCGAGGTGCGACGACGGGATACCGACGACGCGCATCCCGGTCTCGACGATCATATCGTCGATGAACTCCAGCAGCAGGTCGTGCCGATCCATCCTCGTCAGGATCACGCCGATGAAATGGAGAGAGAAGTCGGAGATGGCATAGGCATCCGGCTCGAGCGTCGCGAACAGGCGCCGGACGTCGCCGGACTTCTCCCGATCGAGCAGGAGCTCGAGGAAGACGTTCGTGTCGAGCAGGAAGGTCACTGCCGCCATTCCAGCGCCTTGTGCTGCAGTTCCACCGAGGTGCCCGCGTCCCTGCTCTCCGAGAGCCCTCCGGCCCACCCCAGGCGCGGACGCCGTCGGGAAGGTCCTCTCTCGGGAACGAGGGTCAGCAACTCGTCAACGAACGCCCCCAGGCGGTCTCGCAGCTCCGGAGGGAGTCGCTCGATCTTGTCGGCGAGTGTGGCCGGGGAGTTCATGGATGGAGGTATACGTTTCTGGATAAAAAATGATGTCGTACCGGCGACGTCTACGCCCCGATCCGCACCGACTCCCCGGCGATACCCCTGCCCCATCCCCTTCCCAAGACTACCGGCACGGCCATCAGCGGTTCCTTCGGCAAACGATAACGTGGACCTTGTCGACGGCCCGCGGCCGGCCGTCCTCGAGGTCGTCGTCCGAGTCCCCATCCCCTCCTGCGCGATCTCCCGCACCGGCCGGCCGGCCCATCGCCGATCCCCGCCGCCCGGTGACCCGCGGCAGCGATCGAAGCCGGCCGACCCCCATCTGCGATCTCCCGCACGAGTTCTCCGTCCCATCATCGATCCACGCCGCCCGATGATCCCCGGCAGCAATCGAAGCCCGCCGACTCTCGTAAGCGAGCTCCCGCACCGGCCGGCCGGCCCATCGCCGATCCGGGCCGCACGATGATCGAGGCAGCGATAGAAGCCGGCCGGCCCTCGTAGCGATCTCTTGCACGAGTTCTCCGCCCCATCACCGATCCGGGCCGCACGATGATCGAGGCAGCGATAGAAGCCCGCCGGCCCTTGCAAGCGATCTCCTGCACCCTTCCACCGCCCCATCGCCGATCCGGGCCGCCCGGTGATCACCCGCAGCGATCGAAAGCCCGCCGACCCCGCATCGATCTCCTGCACCGGCCGCCCGTCCAGGTGTGGACCTCATTCGATGGGTGCCCCTCCCGGATGGACCGCAGGGTATATCATCTGATATACCGCATGTCTGGATCATGTCAGCGACGGCTCACCCGACACGGTCGCCTCAGCTCGATACGATCCGTATGGTCGAGGACTTCGTCCGCGAACACTCTGGCGAATACAAACGGAAGGCGTTATGGAAGGCACTTCCCCGGGGCATGATGTACCAGACCTTCCGGCAGATCATCGAATACCTGCAGGAATCGGCCAAGGTCGGTATCGATGCAGAGGGAAAAGTCTGCTGGGTCCACAACCCCGCGCTCTACCGGGAATATATCGGCCGGGACGATCTTCGCATCGCCTGAGTCAGTAGTTGAACCGCCGTTCGTATTCCGTGTGTGACAACCACTCGATCACCAGGACCACAGCGCCACCTTCACCGGCCACGGAATAGATGAGCCGCCAGTTTCGCGTCAGATTCGTCTTCCACAGGCTTTCCAGGTTCGGGAACCGGCGGTGGTACTCGGCGGGGATGCGATCGCGGGGGATCTGAATCCCCGCGAACACGTCCTCTTTGAGCGTCCCGATCGCTTTCTGGAGCTGGGCGAAGAGCTGCCTATCCTCGGCGCGTGTCGATCGCTCGAGCACCGCGTATGCCTTCTGTCGGTCCTCTGCGATGAAGATCGCGGCCGGGAGCTTGGGTCCTGGTCGTCTGCGTGCCATGCCGCCATCTCCGGAACCGCCACCACGGCAGGAGGCGTGGTCCGGGCATATCGGCGAACAGGGGCGTCATCGGTCGACCCGGAAGCCGGGCAACGGAGCGAGCCGTTCCATAACCCACGTAGTCATATACTCTCCTCGTTAATGCGGAGCTTGAATGCGGGGCGCCTCGGCGGCCCCGTGGGAATCGAGGTGACATCCCCAACGTGCTGCCCTTCTCCTCGACCAGGTCTTCTCCTCCACCAGGTCTCCTCGTCGGATCATTCCTCATCCATTGAGATATACCCTCTGCCAGTGCTCCGCTCTTCGTTGATGTACACGAGCAGCACGCGCAGACGTGCCGAAGAACGGACGACTCGCTCGGTAGAACTATCCCGGCTCAAGGTCACCAGCACCGGATTAGCCGGAACGGCCCTCAACACATCGTTCCCGGACACACACACCCATTGGCGATACTCCGCCCCTAACCAGCACCGGGAACCCCGGCGATGACCACGTGGACCTCGTCGACGGCTGGAGGCAGGTTGTCCTCGCCGTCGTTGTCTGAGCCCCACCCCATCCTCTTTCGCGATCTTCTGCACCGGCCGGCCGGGCCATCACCGATCCGGGCCTCACGAGATTCACCGGCAGCGATAGACAGCCCGCTGATTTCGTAATCGATCTCCCGCACGGGCCGGCCGGCCCATCATCGATCCGGGCCGCCCGGTGATCCGCGGCAGCGA
>DAEF01000133.1 GCA_002495225.1 Methanoregulaceae archaeon UBA288
GGTTGATCCCGACCCGGACCCCCTTCGGCCGGGTGATCACGCCGAAGACCGCGGGCGTGCCGTACCCGATGTGGACCGTGTCCGCGAGCATGTCCAGGATCGCGAGGTCATGCTCGACGATCACCACCGGGCGCGAGGTTGCGAGCTCGCGCACGAGCCGGGCCACGACCATCCGCTGGTACACGTCCAGGAACGGCGTGCACTCGTCCAGGAAGTAGAAGTCGGCCTCGCGGGCGAGGCAGGCGGCCACCGCGACCCGCTGGAGCTCGCCGCCCGAGAGGGTGCCGATGGTCCGGTCCGCGATCGGCCCGAGGCCGAGCGCGTCCATGTATCCCGCGAGCGCGCCGCGCTCTTCCGTCTTCTCCAGGAGCTCGGCGACCGTGCCCGAAAAGACCTTCGGGATCTGGTCGATGTACTGCGGCTTGACCGCGACCTTCATCTGCTTCTTCGCGACCCGCGAGAGGTACTCGAAGAGCTCGGTCCCGGCGAAGCCCTTCAGCACCTCGTCCCAACCGACCTCGTGGTCGAAGACCCCCAGGTTCGGCCGGAGCGTACCCGAGAGGATCTTGACCGAGGTCGACTTCCCGATCCCGTTCGGGCCGAGCAGGCCCGAGACCTTCCCCTCGACCGGGGTGGGCAGGCCGTAGAGCACGAACCCGTTCTGGCCGTACCGGTGGGTCGGGTGGTCGAGCTCCTCGGGGGTCGAGACGATCTCGATCGCGTCGAACGGGCACTTCTTGACGCAGATCCCGCAGCCGACGCAGAGCTCCTCCGAGATGACGGCCCGGCCGTCCTCGCCGATCACGACGGTCTCGTCCCCAGTCCGGACGCGCGGGCAGTAGGTGATGCACTCGGTGCCGCACTTCCGGGAGTGGCACCGCTCGCGGTGAACGACGGCGATCCGCATGGCGCCTTACACCGAGGTCGTGAGCAGGATCGTCAGCGTCATGAACCAGAGCGCCAAGGTCATGAACCCCTGGTAGAACCAGTCTTTGGCCCCGAGCTCCGGTGTGTCCAGCCGGAGCAGGACGAAGAGGTGGCGCTGGATTACGATGGCCGCCGCGAGGATGACGAGCCCGAGCAGGGCGTTCGGCTGGACCATGTTCTCGTTCGGCGTCCCGCCGAGGGCGAACGAGGCCCACCCGGCGATCATGCCGATGAAGCAGGCCGCGAGCGTTCGCGCGATCCGGTTGAGATGAGCCCGCTGCTTCTCGGAGCGGAGCTGTTCGGCCTTGGCGCCGGACCCCGATCTCGTCGTATCGACTGTGGTTTCGGTCATGACACCAGTGAACCTATTTTTTAGGCGTCGAGGCATATGTATCTTGGTATTTAATGGCGACTGCACAGGGGATGAGCGGCGTTGACCTGCTGGCCGTGGTCGCGGGACTGCGGCGGGCCATGCCGCTCTGGATCGGGAAAGTCTACCAGTACGACCAGAAACTGCTCGGGATCCGGCTGAACGGCCAGGAGCACGCGCGGCACCACCTGCTGGTCGAGTCGGGCCGCCGGCTCCACAGCGTCCGGGCCGCCCCCGAGCCCCCGAAGCTGCCGTCGTCGTTCGCGATGCTGCTCCGCAAGCACCTCGAGGGCGGGCGCGTGCTCGCCGTCGAGCAGCACGGACTCGAGCGGATCGTCTCGCTCGAGATCGGCCGGAAGGAGACGAGTTACCACCTGGTCTTCGAGCTCTTCGACGAGGGGAACGTGGTCCTCTGCGACACGGACTGGACGATCATCAAGCCGCTCTGGCACCACCGGTTCCGGGACCGCGAGGTCGTGCCCGGCGCCGAATACACGCTCAAGGACCGGCCCGGGCCGATCCCCGGCCCCGGTGCGTTCGCGGCCCTGCTCGCGGAGGCGGACCGCGACCTGGTCCGGACGCTCGCGACCGGGCTCCGGCTCGGCGGGCCGTTCGCCGAGGAGGTCTGCGTCCGCGCCGGAGTCGACCGTGCCGCGCCCGCGAAGGCCGTCGACCCGGCCCCGGTCTACGCCGCCCTCGAGTCACTCATCAGCGAGGTGGTCGACTCCCCCCGACCCGTCCTCGGCGGCAAGGGCGCCTGGCCGGTCCCCCTCGCGGGGATGACGGTCGAGGCGAAATGCCCCTCGTTCGACGAGTGCCTCGAGGCGCTCTACCCGCTCGCCCCGACGGCGCCGGTCGTGGCCAGGCAGGAGGCGCTCTCGCGCGAGGAGCGGATCCGGCGACAGCAGGTCGCGGCCGTGGCCGGGTTCGAGACCAGGATCGCCCGGTACGAGCGGCTGACCGAGCTCGTGTACGAGCAGTACACGCTCGCGGCCGAGGTGATCGCGACCCTCTCGGCCGCGGCCGAGACGCGTTCGTGGCAGGAGATCGCGCGCGTGCTGAAGGGGGCCGACAACCCGGTCGCGAACAGGATCGTCAAGGTCGACCCGGCCACGGCCTCGGTCGAGGTCGACCTCGGCGGCGAGCGGGTCACGCTCTATGTCCACGAGACGGTCGAGCAGAACGTCGATAGGCTGTACACGCAGGCCCGGAAGTTCAAGAAGAAGCGGGCGGGTGCGCTTGCCGCGATGGCCGCGGTGACCCCGAAGGCCGCGCCGAAAACCGCGGTCTCCGCGAAGCGGGCGAAGCCGCGCTGGTACCACCGGTTCCGCTGGTTCGAGACCTCGGACGGCGCGCTCGTCCTCGGGGGCCGCGACGCGGGCCAGAACGAGGAGCTGGTCAAGCGGTACATGGAGGGGAACGACACCTTCGTTCACGCGGACGTCCACGGCGCCTCGGTCGTGATCGTGAAGGGCCCGACCGAGCGCTGGGACGAGGTGGCGCAGTTCGCGGCCTCGTACTCGGGCGCGTGGCGCGCGGGCCACCTCGAGGCCGACGTGTACGCGGCCCGGCCCGACCAGGTCTCGAAGACCCCCGAGGCGGGCGAGTACGTGGGGCGCGGGTCGTTCATCGTCCGCGGCGAGCGGACCTGGTTCCGTTCGGTCCCGCTCGGGGCAGCGATCGGGTTCGGCCCGACCGGCGTGGTCGGCGGTCCGCCCTCGGCCGTGGCCGCGAAATCCGAGGTCCGGGTACTGCTCCGGCCCGGCCCGTTCGAGCCGAACGACACGGCGCGGCAGGTGCTCCGGGCGCTGCGCGAGCACCTGGGCGGCGACGGCGGGCGCTCCGCGAAGGCCGTGCTGAACACCGAGGCCGTGGCACGGTTCGTGCCGCCGGGCGGCTCCGAGATCGCCGGGGTCCATGCGGGCTGAGTGCGGCGAGCTCAAGCGCGGCTTCGGCGAGTGCCGCTTCACCCCCGAGACCCTCGACGACCTCTGGCACCTCTCGCACCTGATCGCGCCGGGCGCGCTGGTCTACGCGACCACGTTCCGCGCGGTCGAGACGCCGACCGACAAGCTCCGGCCCGAGAAGCCCGAGAAGCGGCCGGTCCGGCTCGGGCTCCGGGCCGAGCGGATCGAGTTCCACGCGACCACGACCCGCCTCAGGGTCGCGGGCCCGATCGTGTACGGCCCCGAGCCCGGGGCCTACCACACCTTCAACCTCGAGCCCGACACCGAGGTCTCGGTCCTCCGGACCTGGCGCCCCTCGGACTTCGAGCGGATCGAGCGGGCCGTGCGGGCCTCGACCGCGTCCCTGGTCCACGTCCTGGCCCTCGAGGAGGGCGAGGCCGAGCTGTATCGAATACGGCAGTACGGCCCGGAGCTCGTGACCGGCGTCACGGCCGGGAGCGGCAAGGGCGACGAGGGCGGCGGCCGGCAGGGGTTCTACGACCGCCTGATCGAACTCCTGGGCCAGGTCGACGGACCGCTCGTCGTGGCCGGGCCGGGCTTCGTCAAGGAGGAGTTCGCGGCCCGCCTCCGGTCGGTCGCGCCCGAGATCTCCGGACGCACGACCCTCGCCGAGACCCGGCGGGTCGGGAAGGGCGCGGTCCAGGAGGCGATCGGCAACGGCGTTCTCGAGCGGCTGGCCGGCGACGCCGAGCTCGCGCGCGAGGTGACCCTGATGGAGGAGGTGGTCCGGCGGATCGCGACCGACGGCGCGGTGGCGTACGGCATGGCCGAGACCCGGCGTGCCGTCGAGTACGGCGCGGCCGAGCAGGTCCTCGTCGTGGACCGGCTCCTGCGCGACCACGCGGCCCATGCCATCATGGAGAGCGCCGAGCAGCTCGGCGCGAGCGTGGCCGTCCTCTCGTCCTCGTTCGAGCCGGGCGAGCGGCTCGACGCCCTGGGCGGGGTGGCCGCCCTCCTCCGGTACCGGCTCGGGTGACGGCCGCCGGGGCGGGAGAGGCGCAGGTCGCGCCCCGGAAAAAAGCCAGGGTTACAGTATCTGCTTCCCCGCGTCGGGGCCCGCCTTGATGATATACACATCCGTGATCGTCATGACCACCGCGGACTTGGGCACCAGCGCGGGCCGGAGCTCCTTCATCCAGGTCACGTCCTGAGCGAAGATGTCGTCGTCGGTGTGGACGGTCACCGTCCCCTTGAGCTGGAAGCCGCCCTTCTCGCCCCAGAAGGAGATGGCGACCTGCGGGTTCTCTCTCATGTTCGCCAGCGTCTTGTTGAAGAACTGGTCCGAGATGAGGAGGGTCTTGTCGTCCAGCAGCTTGAACGCCCCGATCGGGACGACGTTCGGCCTGCCGCCCTTCGATGCGGTCGCCAGGAACACGAGCCGGGTCCCGTCCAGCGACGTTTTGATCTCGTCAGTCAGTTGAATCATTGCGGTTATCCTCTCCTGTACCTATCTCAACGCCGGCTTTAACTGTTTCCAGCCCCTCTTTACCCTCAAACGCCCTCCGTGGTCCTCCGGGCCCCAGTGCAGATGGGAGGGACCCTGACCTCACCTGCCCGGCGCGGGGGGCCGGAGGTCCGGGCAGCATGGACTAAAATCGCGCTCTTTTCGCCGTCGGGATGCCGACGCAGATGCCCGTGCCGGTCAGGATCTCCCGTGCGATCTCGCTCCACTCGTCCTCGCGGAGACAGAACGTCGTTGCGTCCACGCCGCCGGCCATCGAGACCCCGGCGATCGCGTAGTTACCAACTGCGCGAAGTGGTGCAGGGAGTCGTAGACGATCATCACCCTGTCCCGGCCTACCCCCGCCGTCCGGTCCGCGCATGCCCCGAGGATAGGCGACGGGTCCACCATGACGGCTCGCTCTTCCCGGTGGTGACAGGGGCCGCGGACCGGACCACGTACCCGTACGACCGGCGGCGAGAAAGCAGGGCACCTCCCCCAGGGGAGCGCGAACCGTGGAAAGGGGCTGCCTGGTCGCCCGATCCCGTCTCCGCGGCAGCCGTCAGGATGATATGGACCGCCCTCCCACCCACTCCATGACGGTTCGGGCCCCCTTCCAGCCCGGGACCGTCGGGGATTTGCCAATGGATATTCGGGGGATACCGCTGGAAGCTGTGAGGGTTCGTCTGCTCGACCTGGCGCCGGTCCTGCGGTGGCTCCCCGCCTACGACCGGAGATGGCTGAAGTTCGACCTCGTCGCCGGGCTGACCCTGGCTGCCTTCGCAATCCCGGACAACATGGCCTATGCCACCCTCGCGGGGCTCCCCCCCCAGTACGGCCTCTACGCGGGGATCATGGCCCCGCTCGCGTACTTCGTCTTCTCCAGCTCGCGCCACGCCTCGATCGGCCCCAGCTCCTCCGAGGCCATCATGGTGGCCTCGTTTTTCGGCGGACTGGCCATCGCGAGCCCGGAGGAGTATGCCGGGATCGTCGCCCTGACGGCCCTGCTGGTCGGGGTGATAGCGCTTCTGGCCTGGGTGTTCCGGCTCGGCTTTTTGGTCAACCTGATCTCGGGACCGGTGATGAAGGGGTTCCTGGTCGGGACCGGGATCGTGGTCATCGTGAGCCAGGTCTCCTCCCTCCTGGGCATATCGGGGGCTCCGCCGTCGTTCTTCGGGAAGATCATCTTCATCCTGCAGCACCTCGCCGAGACGAATCCGCACGCTCTCGCCCTCGGGCTCGGGTCCCTCCTCCTCTTCTTCGTCCTCGAACGCCGGGTGCCGCGGTTGCCCGGATCCCTCGTCGTGGTCGCCCTCTCGATCGCCCTGGTCTGGATGACCGACCTCGCGGAGAGAGGGGTGGAGATCGTCGGGACCATCCCCGCGGGCCTCCCCGCGCCGGGCCTGCCCGTTTTCACCCTCAGTGATCCGAGCCTGGTCTTCCCGCTCGCGATCGGCCTCTTCATACTCTCGTTTGTCGAGATCAGCTCCATCGCCCGGACGTACGCGAAGGCGCACGACTACGAGGTCGACGTCGACCGGGAACTGCTGGCGCTCGGGGCGAGCAGCATCTCCGTCGGGATAACCCAGGGTTTTCCGATCGGAGGGAGCTTCTCGAAGACCGCGGTTACCGACCGGAGCGGGGCGAAGACGCAGCTGGCCGGTGTCGTCGCGGCGGGAGTGACCGTCCTCGTGGTGCTGTTTTTGACAGGTGCCTTCTACTATCTCGCGGAGCCGGTCATCGCCGCGCTCATCATCGTCGCGGTCTTCCACATGGTCGATCTCCCCGGCCTCGTTCGTATCGGGCACGTCAACAGGTCGGAGATCTACATCGCGCTCGTCACGCTCGGTGGGGTGCTGCTCTTCGGGATCCTGTCGGGGGTGCTGATCGGCGCCGGACTCTCGCTCCTCGAGATCCTGTACCGCTTCACCTTCCCGAACATGATCGCCGTCGGCAGGATTCCCGGCACCAGGCTCTTTGGCGACCTCGAGCGTCATCCCGAGAACATACGGATCCCCGGGACCTTCATCTTCCGGATCGAGGCCCCCCTGGTCTTCGCCAACGCGGAGAGTTTCAGGGAGAGTTTCACACGGGCCCTCGAGCGGGAAGAGCGGCCGATCCGCCTGGCCATCGTCGACCTCCAGCGCTCCCCGATTATCGATGTGACGGCCGCCGAAATGATCCGGGGGCTCGCGGAAGACCTCGGGCGGAAGGGGATCGACCTCCGCCTCGCGAACGCGTCGGGGCAGGTGAGGGATCTTCTGAGGGCGGCGGGCATCGAGGAGATGGTGGGGCGGCTGGACCGCACGACCACCATCGAAGCCCTCTGCGAGCAGTGCAGGGTCGATCTCCCAAGGGACACACCCCAGGAGGGCCCTGACGGGGCACCCGGGGCCTTTTCCCGGGAGAGGTGATTGCGGGAAACGCCGTCCCGGAGACGCCGATCGATTGAGCCGTGTCCGCACCGGGGAACGGAAGGTATGCCGGGACCGGGAGACAGGAGCGGCCCGAACCAGCGGATTGGGCAGTTCGGGCGGGACGCAGGGGGCGGGGCAGGGCGCGTCGCGGGGACCGGGTCGGCACCGGGACCGGCGGTCTTGTGCCGCCTCCCCCTCACTCCCGGTTGTGCCGGTCGAGCCGCATCATCAGGAACGGGAAGAGCAGGATGATCGCGACCACGGCCCAGGACGTCGCGAAGAAATAGAGCAGGGACTCACGGGCCGAGTCGTAGAACCGGACCCGGACCTCGCGGGTCGACTCCCACGAGACCTGCGTGGCTCCGTCGGGCAGAGCCGTGACCCTCCCGCCGGGCGAGTACCCGCCCAGGAGCGGGTTCGTGACGTTGTACCCGGCCGGCACGGTCACGTTCGCCCGGTAGGCGCGGTCGTAGACCTGGAGGAGCTGCGACGCCAGGATCTCCCCGGAGAAGGAGAGGGTGTAGTTTCCCTCGGGGAACGCGATCATCGAGCCGCCCAGGTCCTCGTACGTCACCTCGGTCCCGTTCGACGCCTCGAGCCGGACCCTCGTGACCCGGGCCGGCACCTGTTCGCCCAGGACTCCGGGCTCGGCGAAGACGTACGCCTCGGCGTTCTCGAGCTCGATCACGGCCGTGTACGCCGACCCGTTCTCCGCGACCCGGTAGTCCGCGGCCGGGAGGGCCCCGGCCAGGACCGGGATCAGGAGGAGAGCACAGAGAGCAGCGAGGAGAGGTCCGCGTCGATCTCGATGGGGGGCTCGCACTGTGCAATCACCGTCTCGGGGTCTTTCAGCAGGTGGCCGGTCACGATGCAGACGATCCGCTCGTCTCGGTCGATGGCGCCCTCCTCAGCCAGGCGCTTGATCCCGGCCACCGAGGCGGCCGATGCCGGCTCGACCCCGATCCCCTCCTTCCGCGCGAGGTCGCGCTGCATGGCCAGGATCTCGGCGTCGGTCACAGTCGTCGCGGTCCCGCCGGTCGCGCGGATCGCGACGAGGGCCTTCTCCGCGTTGACCGGCGCGCCGATCCGGATCGCGGTCGCGATCGTCTCGGGGTGGAGCTCCGGAGCGACCTCGGGGAGGTTCTCGGCCACTGCCCGGGCAAGCGGGGCGGATCCGGCCGCCTGGACCCCGGTCATCATGGGCAGGCGGTCGATGAAGCCCAGGGTTAGGAGCTCGTTGAGCCCCTTGTGCACGGCCGAGATGTTGCCCGCGTTCCCGACGGGGAGGACCATCCGGTCGGGGACGGCCCCGAGCTGGTCGACCGCCTCGAAACCGATCGTCTTCTGCCCCTCGAGCCGGAACGGGTTGACCGAGTTCAGGAGGTAGAGCCCGTGCGAGAGGCAGAGCTCGTGGACCATCTCGAGGGCGCGGTCGAAGTTGCCGCGGACTGAGATGACGCGCGCGCCGTGCATCAGGGCCTGGGCGATCTTGCCGAGCGCGACCTTGCCCGCGGGCAACAGGACGACGGCCGGGATCCCGGCCTTCGCCGCGTACTGGGCGAGGCTCGCGGAGGTGTTCCCCGTGGAGGCGCAGGCGACCGAGGACATGCCGAGCTCGATGGCCATCGAGACCCCGACGGTCATGCCGCGGTCCTTGAACGAGCCCGACGGGTTCATCCCCTCGTGCTTGGCGTAGAGGTGCGGGAGACCGAGCTCGGCCCCGATCCGGTCGAGGCGGTAGAGCGGGGTCCCGCCCTCCTGGAGCGTCACCGGCTCACCCGAGACGGGGAGGAGCTCCTTGTAGCGCCAGACCGAGAGGGGCCGACGGTGCCAGCGGGACCGGTCGATCGAGAGCCCCTCGAGGTCGTACTCGACCGCGAGCAGGTGCCCGCACCGGCTGCAGGTGTAGATGATCTGGTCGGCCGGGTACGCGGTGGCGCAGTGGACGCAGACGAGGCGGTACATGCAGGAAGACATGTGCGTCCAACAGGCTTGAGTGCATCGTTTCTCTAGGAGCGGGCGGAGAGGTAGAAGAAGGTCCAGAGCGCGCAGAAGAGGAAGACCGAGAGCTGCGCGACCTTTGCGGCCGGCGTTTCGAACCAGAAGAGGAGGGCGACGCAGCCCCACATGGCCGCGCCGAGGGCCATCCCGAAGAGACGGGTGCGAGGGTCCGTGCGCCCGCCCGATCGGAGCCTGCCCCGGACCCGCCGGCCCGAGAGGGGGTAGAGCCAGGCGATCCCGCCGGGGGTGCAGGAGTCCTCGGCGAGGTGGAGGAGGGCCCCGGCGCCGAAGCCGACCACCCCGAGGGCCAGGAGCGTGGGCGCGGACCAGTCGAGGAGGTGGAGGGCAAGGGCACAGTAGAGCCCGGTCAGGACCGTGCAGAGGGCAACCCCGAGAAGGGAATGGAGGACGCCCCGGTGGCCGGCCCTCAGCCGCCCGCACGAGAGGAGCCAGAAGATTCCGGCCGCCGGGTAGTACTCGGCATACCGGATCAGGTACCCGAAGAAGGGCAGGGTCTGCGCGGCCCCGTTCACGAGCCCGCTCGTCGGACCCCTGAGCCCGGGGACGCGGGTGTGGAAGATCGCGGCGTCGGTCGCGTCCGCGTCGGGGGCGAGCGAGCCCACGAAGAGGCCGAAGAGGAGGGCCGCCACCTCGGACGGCGCGAAGAGCGCGACGTGGGGGGCGAGGAGGAGCCCTCCCGAGAAGAGGGTGATCACAACGTGCTGGTCGCCGCGCACGCTATCTCAGCCCCCGGCCGGGTCGGGCCCGGCCCGGGCCGACGCGATCGCGTCCGGGTCGAGGTCGACGACCAGGAGCTCGGTATTCGCCCCCGCCTCGGCCAGGACGTCGCCCTCGGGGTCGGCCGCGAGCGAGCCCCCGCAGTAGGTCTCGACCGGGGTCGCGCCCCCGGCGTACGAGGCGCCTGCGACAAAGAACCGGTTGTCGAGGGCGCGGGCGCGGAGAAAGAGGCGCCAGTGGCGGAGGCGGGCGCACGGCCAGGCCGCCGGCACGAGCACGGCGTCCGCACCGAGGGCGCGGTACGCGGCGAAGACTCCGGGGAACCGGAGGTCGTAGCAGATCGCGAGGCCGATCCGGAGCCCGCCGAGGTCGAAGACGGCCGGGCCCGTCCCGGGGGCGTAACAGCCCTCCTCGCCGCCTGGAGTGAAGAGGTGCTGCTTGGCGTAGACCGCCACGACCGCCCCGCCCCCGTCGACCGCGATCGCCGTGTTCCGCACTCCCTCCTCGAAAGCCTCGCGGATGGAGCCGACGATCCCGATTGCGTGGCGGCGCGCCACGGCCCTGAGGCCCTGGGTCAGCGGCCCGCCGACGGGCTCGGCCCCGCGGGACGACCTCGGGTCCCAGCCGAAGAGCACCTGCTCGGGAAAGACCACGAGCTCGGCGCCGGTCTCCGCCCCCCGCCGCGCCGCCTCGTCGACCGCTCCGAGGTTCGCGCCCGGTTCGTCCCAGGCCGGAAGGAGCTGGGCGAGCGCGACCCTCATACCGCACCTGCCAGGAACGGAAACGCGGTCTTCAGCCCGTTGATCACGAACTCGACCGCGATCGCGATCAGCAGGATGCCCATGATCCGGTTCACGGCCCGGATCTCGCGCTGGCCGATCCGGGAGACGATCGCGTCCGAGTAGGCCATCATCAGGTACGTGACCGCCGAGGTGGCCCCGATCGAGAGGAAGACCACGCCGTCGGCCCAGAGCCCGAGCCCCCGCGCACTGTCCATCAGCACGATCACGGTCGTGATCGCTCCGGGCCCGGCGATCATCGGGATCGCGATCGGCATGATCGCGACGTCGTCGGCATCCCCTTCGTACTTCTCGGTCGCGGTCACCTTGGACCGCGAGACCTTGGCGTAGACCATCTCCAACCCGATCAGAAAGAGCAGGATGCCCCCGCCGATCCGGAACGCGGCCAGCGTGATCCCGAAAAGCGTGAGGATGAGCCCGCCCAGGAGTGCAAAGACCACGAGTATGACCAGTGCGTACCAGCTCGCCTCGATCGCCGTGCGCCGCTTGTGCTCGCGGTCGAAGCCCGAGGTCAACGAGACGAAGATCATCGCGGCGCCGAGCGGGTTGACGATCACGAGCAGCGACGAGAGCGAGAGCAGGACGAAGCTGACCGTGTCTGCCGCCATATCACGCAGAGGTGGGCCTTTCTTTTATAAATGAATTGAGGCGAAAAAAAGGGGTTCAGCCGAGCGGGGCCGTTCCCTCGAGCGGCCCGGTCCGGGTGAAGACGTCCAGGTTCATGGACCCGAGCTTGCCGTCCCGCTTGAGGTAGTACTCCGGGACCCGGTCCTGGTTGTCGTACCAGCTGAACCAGTAGTTGAGCCTGACTGTCCGCTTGTCGTACCCCGGCAGGGAGTCGTACGAGCTGCCCGAGTCGGCCAGGACCACGTCCGGGTCCTGGGACAGCACCGCGCTCTCGTCGATCCGGTTGCCGTAGAACTGGATCTTGTCCCACCGGTCCCCGCGGAAGTACCACGGGAGGGGCCAGTAGTTCTGGCTCGCGATCACGACCCTGTTTGCCGCGTTCATATCGGCGAAGACGCCGCGGAGGTCCTCCGAGTTCTGCACCTGGACGATCGGCTCCGAGATGTCCTCGCGGACGAACTGGACGTGGTGGGTCGTGTAGGCGAGCCCGAGCCCGTAGATCGGCGCGAAGACCGAGAAGACGACGAACGCCACCGTCACCCACTTCCAGGCGTCGTGCCGGACCATGCGCTCCTCGGGCGGCTTCACGCGCAGGCACCAGGTGGCCGCGAGGCACATGGGCAGGAGCTGCTGGATGATCAGCCAGGGGACCTTCTCGCCGATGTACGCGTACATCAGCATGGTCCCGGCCATCCACACCAGGCAGAAGATGAAGAACTCGGTCCGGCGGTCGACGGCGGGCGGCTTCGGCGCCGCCGGCGCCACGCCCGTCAGCTCGTCGATCTCGGCAGCGGCTGCCGCGAGCCGGGCCTTCGCCCGGCCCCGGAGCCGGAGCACGGCGTACGAAACGGCCGAGGCCCCCGCCAGGATGACGATCGGCACCTCGTACAGCCCGAAGAGGAGCACGTAGAAGTACGGCGGCCCCCCGAGCCGCTGCTGGTTGTGCATGGCGAGCCAGTGCTCGATCGCCTTGAACGGGCCCGTCCAGAGGGTGTCGAGGTGCAGCCCGAAGAACGAGTAGAGCACGGCCATCACGCCCGCGACGATCAGCACCGCGACGAAGAGGTCGCGGAGAAAGACCCTCGTCGGGGGCAGGGTCACCTTCTTCCGCACGACGAGATAGGCGAAGTAGGCCCCGAACAGGATGATGACGAGCGGCATCTCCTCCTTGCACGAGAGCGCGAGGCCGGCCGCGAGGCCCGCGAACGCGGCGAAGCGGAGCTGCTTTCGCTCGATATAGTAGAGGACCGCGACCACGAGCAGGAACGTGAAGAAGAGCATGAAAATGTCATGCCGAAGGAACCGGGAGAAGTAGATCATATCGGGAGATAGGGCAATGAACAGGCTTGCCAGCAGCGTCTGGTTACGGTCGATGTAACCAATCCGGTAAATGCAGTAGACCAAGGGGATCAGCAGGACCCCGAACAGTGCAGGCAAAAGGCGTGCTACGAGATCCGATGCACCGAATGCTGAAAACATCCCGGCAGTAACGAAATAGAGGAATGGCCCGTGGTAACTGGGATCATATGCCCAGGTACTATGGGTCAATAATTCGAAGGAAAACCAGGAATGGATGGCTTCATCGTGGTGAAGAAGCTTGAGATCGAGTTGCCAGAATCTTATGATGAATGCAAGAATGAAAATGAATAAAAAAATTCGTTCGAATGTAAAAAAATTTCGGATTTTAGAGGAAAAAAGAGCGGCCTGCTGCACGC
>DAEF01000061.1 GCA_002495225.1 Methanoregulaceae archaeon UBA288
AGGACGCGGGCTTCCCGGTGGTCAAGGGCGCCTAGACCTCTCTATTTTCTCGTCCGCCCGACCGGCGAACGAATATATAGGCTTCTCTCCATCAGTACCACGGTGACACTGTGGTTGACCTGATCACGATCATTATCATCGCCGTCGTGCTCGTACTGGTCGGGCTCGCCGGCTGGTTCTTCTCGATCTACAACCGGTTCTTCAGCTTGAAGAACTCGGCGGAGGCGACCCTCGGCCAGATCCGCGTCGCGATGAAGAAGCGGCTCGACANNCGACATGATCGAGCAGCTGCTCGGCGCGGTGAAGAGTTACGCGGAGTTTGAAAAAGAGACGCTCGAGCGGGTCACGCAGCTCCGCGCCTCGGTGGCGAGGGGCGGCCCCGCCGATCTGGACGCGGCAGAGGCCGAGAGCCGCTCGATCTTCGGACGCCTCTTCGCCGTGGCGGAGGCCTATCCCGACCTGAAGACCTCGAACGTGGTGCAGGAGCTGACCGGAGCCGTCCGCGGCGTCGAGGACGAGATCGGGCGCCAGCGCTACACCTACAACAACGTGGCCCAGCAGCTCAACACGATGGTCGACGTCGTCCCGTCGAACATCGTCGCGAGGATGATCTCGATGCAGAAACTCGAATACCTCCAGTTCGAAGAGGCGATCGAGCGGCCGCCGACGATCGAGTTCTGATCGGCCATGGGCGAAGCACGGTCGCTGGCGGCCCTGGTCGCGGTCACGCTGGCCCTCGGGATCCTGGGCGCCGCCCTCGCGCTCTGGCTTCCCACCCTCACCCTCTCGAGCGACCTCTCGGTCGATACCTACGAGGCCGACTACGCGCTCGACGGGAGCCTCGCGGAGCGCTACGTCTACAACGTCGGGGCGCCAGGCACCTACCGGATGCTCTACCGGACCCTCGACGTTCCGCTCGTCCTCAACGCCACCGGCTCCCCGCACTTCGAGCTCGTCGGGGTCGTACCCCCTGCCGGCGTGACCGGGTACGCCCGTGACGCCATGGGCGCCGTCCGGCTCTTCAACGATGAGGCGGACCCGGGGACGTCGTCGTTCGTCTCGTCCCGGGCCGAGCCCAACGAGGTCGGGCTCGTCGACACCGGTTACTTCTCGAGTTGCATCTACGAGGGACAATACGCGTTCACGGTCCGCCCGCCGGTCGAGTACGATGACTCGTTCGTCCACGTGAACCTCCGGCTCGCGAGGGAGGGGCAGCACGTGCCGTACTCGTTCGTCCGTATCACGCTCCCGGCCGACGGGGTGCGCGAGGTCTTCGCCTACCCGCCGACCCTGCAGCAGGCGCGCGAGGGGAACCGGATCGTGATCACCGGCTCCGCCGGGGAGAGCGAGGACGTCGCAATCGAGCTCCTGCTGGAGCGCTCGACCCTCGACTCGGTCGCGGGCTTCCCCCGCCCCGTCGACGACCTCGAGGGCCAGACGCGGTCGGCCCACCTCTGGGAAACCGTCCCCTACTGGCTCTCGACGGCGCTCTACTGGGCCGGGATCGCGTTCGTGCTCGTCGTGCCCCTCGCCCTCCTTCACCTTTACCGGCGGTATGGCCGGGAGAAGGCCTTCACCGTGCCCGAGTACCTGAGCACGGTCCCGGATCCGACAAAGGCCCCCTGGACCGTGAACCTCCTCTTCAAGGGGGACGCGGGGACCTCGGACGCGGACGGGTTCTACGCGACCGTGCTCGATCTGCACCGGCGCGGCCTGATCCGGGTCGAGGAGGTCGCGGGAGGCGAGGACGTCCGGATCCGGCTGAAGGGCGCACGCTCGAACGACCCGTACGAACAGCGGGTGCTCGACTTCCTCGCGGCGATCGCGACCGACGAGAACGTGGTCGATACGGCCGCGCTCGCGCTGCGGAACGAAGCGGCGAAGACGGACACGGTCCTCCAGTCCGAGATGATCCGCAACCTCGGGACGTACCGGGCGATCGCCTCGCACTCGGACCCGGCCGTGACGACCGCGTACACCGTCTCGGGGCGCGAGCACATCGTCCCGCTGATTCTCGTGGGGGCCGCGCTCGCGGCCGTCTCGCTCCTCTGCGTCTTCATCTTCCCGGCCCTCAGCGGCCGCTTTATCGGGCCGATCCTGCTCTTCGTGCTCGGTGCCGTCCAGGCCGGGATCGCGATCGCGTCCCCGTCCACGCTCTTCGGCCACTGGAAGGGCGACGGGTACCGCGAGCGGCTCGAGTGGGAGGCGTTCGCGCACTTCCTCTCGGACCTCGCCATGCTCCGGAAGTACTCGCCGGCCGACCTCTCGATGTGGGGGGAGTGGCTGGTCTACGGCACGGCCCTCGGGGTCGGCGACAAGGTCGCGCGGGCCATGCGCGAGCTGAACATCCAGCTGCCCCAGGAGATGGCGATGCCGATCCATCTGCGCACCGCGTTCGTGCCCATGCTCCTCTTCGCGCCGCCCGTCCAGAGCAGCGGTGCGGGCGGTTTCGGCGGCGGAGGCTTCGGCGGCGGCGGTTTCGGCGGGGGCGGTGGGTTCGGCGGCGGCGGCGCCGGGGGGCGCTAGCCCTCTCTCTTTTCCTTCCCCCGGGGACGCGATCCCGCGAGGACGCGGATCGGCAGCTTCAAGCGAGGACGGATCCTTCTCACCATTACCGGTTCGGTGGATGCAGGTCGATAAAAATAAGAAAAAATATAATTTAAAAAAGAAAATTATTTATATTATTATTGTTTATACCGGTATTTGATTGTCGATGGCATATCACAACGATGCCATCCATGCCAGGTAATCGTACCTTCGTCCGAAGGAAAACGAAATAATCCTTATTAATGGTGGAATGATGAGGGAACAACCAAGTAATACTCTCTTGATCGTTTTATTGATAGTACTGGGATGTTTGTTCATCCCGGCATTCAGTACCGCAGTGACCGATCAAAAAGGAATTCCGCTAGAACTCGGAGATAATGCTGGCTATATACCAGTACAACTTATCAAAGTTGATTCTTCAATTAAAAATGCGACCCCTAGTTGGCTTACACTCGTTGCCGACCCGAAGGATAGAGATTTACTTCTTACATATATAGACAAGGGTATAGTGTCATTTCAACCCC
>DAEF01000171.1 GCA_002495225.1 Methanoregulaceae archaeon UBA288
CCCCGTGTCCGGGCGGCGATCAGAGAAGAGCGGCCCGAGGGGTACAGACCCCCGTCCCCCGCCGACATACGCCGTTCGCCCGAGGTACGCGGTGAAGGCGCGCCCGTAGTGGGAGTTCAGGAGCCGGGACGCCCGGACATCCCCCTCGCCGTAGCACGCGAAGTACCCCGCGCCCGGGCTGGGCGTGCCCCCGACGCAGGCGTCGAGGTAGTCGAGCTTGGCCCGGTTGGCCAGGTACTCGAACTCGATCAGGGCGTCGAGCGCCGGGTCCCCGCCCGTCGCCGCCGTGCCCGCCCCCCCTCTCCGCGACTCGATCAGCGCCCGGAACGTTGCCAGGTCCTCCCGGTTGTCGGGGTCGAGCGCGCACCACTCGCGCTCCCGGGAGTCGAGCCGGACCGTGGGTCCGAGGCCGAGCCGGGCGGGCGCGAAGTCCCGGAGGGTGTCGTACCACGCCCGCTGCTCGTCGCGATAGGCGGGGTCGTCGTCGTGCGCGTCGATCTCGAGACAGCGGTCCCGCCACCCGGCGACAGAAAACCCCACGGCAAGTTCCGCCGGGTACCGCCCGAGCGCGGCGGCCCGCGGCGCCGTGAAGTGCTGCGACTCGTCGAACTCGACGATGAACCCGGGGTCCTGAACGAAGAAGTCGACCGGCGCGAGACGGGCGGCGCGGACGAAGTCGCGGTGTCCGCGGTGATCGCCGAGGGCCGCGTGGATCGCCGTGAGCGCCGCGCCCCACGGGCCGTCGGCCCAGTCCTCGACCCTCGCGGGGACCTCGAGCCGGTGGTTCCGCCCGACCGGGCCGTAGCAGCGCCCGAGGAGGGCCGCCACCGCGTCCTTGCACGCAGGACAGCGCTCCCCGGCGTGCGTCTCACCGGGCATCCGCGATTCCCCCGACATCTCCGCACCCCCCGAGGGCCCGGTAGAGCCGGTACCGGTGCAGGAGGCCGGCCGCCTCGCTCCGGTGCCCGGTCTCGACCGCGACCGCCGCCCGTTCCGGCACCCGCGCGGTCTCGTCGGCTGCCCAGCGGGTCCACTCCCCCTCGCATCGCGAGTGCAGCGCGCAGTGCTCCCGGCCCCTCTTTGCGTCGGATCCCATGCTCCAGCAGTCGGCGCGGCAAACCATAACGACTTTTACCATATCATGCTTAACATCGGGTATGCCGGGGCTGAGCGAGGACGTCCACATCATCCCTCTCGGCCACGAGGTGGATCGGGCGCTCGTTCCGTTCGACCGCCAGAAGCCCGCGTGCGCGTACCTGCTCACGCTCCTCGAGACCGACCGGTACGACCCCGCTCTCCACGCGAAACAGCGGATCTACACGGAACGCGTCGCCTCGGAACTCGGGGCCCTCGGCGTCCAGGTCGTGCCGGTCCAGACCGACCTCTTCGACCTTTTCGACGTCATCACCGTGACGGCCGGCCTGATCGTCGCCGAGCAGGCGCAGGGCAACCGCGTCTCGGTCAACATGTCGGCCGCCGGGCGGCTGACCTCGGTGGGCGCGACCCTCGCGGGGATGGCCCACGGCGCCCAGGTCTACTACGTCGAAGCGGACCGCTACGCGGAGACGGACGAGGAGCGGCTCGCCCACGGATTGAGCGTCTGCGCCGGACCGCGGATCGCGCCGGTGCCGAACTTCCAGTTCAGCCTCCCCGACGCATCGTCGATCGCGCTCCTCGTCGACCTCTGTCGCCACCCCGGGGGACGGGACACGCGCCAGCTCCGGCAGGTCCTCCGGGAGCGGGGCGCCCCCGGCTTCGCGATCGACCCCGACGCCCTGCCGCGCGGCGGGCCCCGGGGCTCCCGCCGCCCCGAGGAGACCCGGCAGCTGATGAAGCTCGAGAAGCGGTACATGGCCCGGCTCGTCGCCGACGGGTACGTCGAGCGCGAACGGGAGGGGCGACGAAACCGGTACACGGTCACCGAGTCGGGCCGGTACACGGCGGCGGTCTCGGGCCTGCTCTGGGACGGGGCCCGGGCGGCGCAATTCCGAACACCGTAGAAACAGCGCAGCATATTTTTATACATGCACTCCATCTACTGGACGAGGTCCAATCATGGCTGGAGAAGAGATGATACGGATCGCCGTCTCGGAGCTCGAGCGGCTTATCTCGACGAAGAACGTGGTCGGCGAGCCAGTGGCGATGGGCGACCGGGTGATGATCCCGATCTCGGGGTACGGCTTCGGCTTCGGCGGCGTTTCGGGGAATGGCACGGCGGGAGAGGCGCAGTCCAACGCCGGCGGCGAGGGCTCGGGCGTCGGCGCCGGTGCGGGGGTCAGCCCGATCGCGGTCGTTATCCTGGACGGCACGGTCCGCGGCCCGACGGGGGTGCAGGTCCATCTCCTCAAGAAGCGGTCCGAACTGGCCGAGGTGGTCTCGACGGTCTCGTCCTCGCTCGCGCCCCAGGTGATCGACGCCCTCAGGGGCAGGCAGGACGCCCCCGGGGCCTCCAGGACCGCGTTCGCCGACGAGGAGGGCTGCGAGCCCTCGTCCGCCAGCAGGGTCTGACCGCCGGTCCCCAACCGCTCCCCTGCCGCACATGCCGCTGCTGCTCACCGTCGCGATCGTCGTCGTGGTCCTGGTGGTTCTCGCCCTGCTCTACCTCACCTTCGTGCCGATCGTGGCGTCGTTCCGCGCCGCGGCGTGCCTGACCGTGGCCGAGCTGGCCTGGGGCCTGGTCGGCCTGCGGTTCCGCCTCGAGCGCGGGTCCGGGCGGTACCTCGAGCTCCTCTTGGCCGGCCGGCCGGTACGGCGGATCCCGCTCGCGGAAGGCGAGGAACCAGCCCCGGAGGCGCCGCAGGAGGAACGGGCTCCAGAGGAGGAGGTCCCGCCCGAAACCGGGACGCCCGGGCGGTGGCTCGAGGGGGTCCGGCTCGTCCTCCGCACCTGGCCCGACCTCCAGCGGCTCCTGGTCGCGGTCCTGCGTGAGACCCGTCTCCGCATCCGGCTCGGGATCGTCCTCGGTACCGGGGACGCCGCGACCACCGGGGAGGCCTTCGGCGCGCTGATGGCCCTCCGGGGGATCGCGAGCGCCCAGCCCTGGTTCCTCCTGGACGCCACGCCCGTCTTCGACGGCCCGTGCTTCGACTGGGACGCGGACGGCGAGGCGCGGGTGCGGTCACCGATCCGGGTGATGCTCCCGGCTCTCCGGCTCGCCCTGCGCCCCGAAATCAGGGAGCTCGTGCGGGGGGCCCGGTCGTGATCGCGATCGACGAGGTTCGTCTCGGAGACCCGATCGAGGCGGCGGGGCGCGTGCTGACGCCCGTGCTCCGCGTCCGGTACACGGTGGTTGCCGGGCCCGCCGGCGCCGGGGGCTTCGGCGCGGTCGAGCCGCTCGGGATCGTGCTCGAGGAAGCCGGCGAGACATTCTATCTCCCCTTCGATCCGCAGAGGGACTGGGACTGGATCGCGGCCCGGCTCGAGGCCTGAGCCCTCGGGGACCGGGCCCCCGTTCGGGACGGCGGCGGGCGACGGCCGGAGTGCCAGGGACGGCCCGTCCACCGCGCTAGGGACGGGTGCGGCACCCCCCTGCCATGACCCCGCCGGGATGCCGGATCTGCGCGTGAAAATATTCCGATTTTTCTCATAATTTGGAGAAAGTATTTATGTCTTGTTGCGAATGCGAAGTTGGACGGGACGCCGATCGGGGCATTCGAAAAAAGGAAAGGGTTTAAAGGGTCACTTTCCACCCCGATGGTTGCATGAAGAACAGCCTGTATTTGAGGTCCGGCCTGATCGCGCTGGTCCTGCTCGCGGCCATCCCCGCGGTGCTCGGCGCGACCAGCATCTCCGGCCCGACTGTGATTTCATCGCCTGGTACCTATGTCCTCGCACAGGACATCGCGGGCGGTAACTCACCTGCGATCTGGGTAAAGTCCTCCGGCGTCACGATCGACGGCAACGGCCACACGATCCGCGGCTCCGGCGGCAGTTTTGGCATCCTGGTGAACCGGGACGGCACGACGCTCTCGGGCGTCGAGATCAGGAACGTCCGGCTCCAGAACTGGAACTGCGGCATCTATCTCAAGGGCGTCGCGTCCAGTAAAGTCTCCGGCGTGACGGCCGTCTCGAACGGGAAGGCCGGGATCAACCTCCGCACGACGCGGGGCACCACGATCTCGGGCTGCACGGTCAGCGGGAACCAGCAGGGCATCCTGCTCTGGCAGGACTGCGACGGCAACACGATCTCCGGGAACACCATGAAGGACAACTCCGACATGGGCCTCTGGATGGCCGGCACCGGTCGGACGGGCAGCGGGATCGTCTACGACTCGACCGGCAACACGGTCTCGAACAACGTCGCGACGGGGAACCGCTACGGGCTCTACCTCGACTTCACCCGCGACAACACCGTGACCGGGAACCGGGCCACGGGTAACGACGACCACGGGATCTTCCTGGACTACTCGTCCGGGAACAGGGTCACGAACAACGTGGTGAGCGGGCATTCCCAGTCGGGCATCGTCCTCTTCGACTCGGCGCGCTGCACGATCAGCGGCAACACGGCCACGAGGAACGGCGACTTCGGCCTCTGGGCGATCCAGAGCCCCTCGCTCGCGATCGTCGGGAACCAGTTCTCCGGGAACAGCGACGGGACCTTCAGGCTCTCGGGTGGCTCCACGCAGTCCTCGGGCTCGTCCACGCAGACCTCCGGCGGGGCCACCCAGGCTGTTGCCGTGACCACCCCGGTCACGGTTGCGACCACCAAGGCCACCGTCACGGCCACGCCGACCCCGACGAAGACGGTGTCCGTCGCAGAGACGCGGGCCCTGGGCACGTCGCCGTCCCCCACCATCGGGGCCGTGACGAACCAGCAGGCGACCGGCTCCGCGGAGATCGCCGTGAACCCGCCGACCGCCCGGAAGGGCGCGGCGGTCAAGTTCACGGTGACGCCGACCGCCGGCCAGACCGTCAAGGCGGTCTGGTGGTCGTTCGACGCGGACCGGCACCTCAAGACGTGGAACTCGCGGGCGACCAGCCCGACGTTCTTCTACCCCGCAACCGGCACGTTCTCGCCGCTCGTGAGGATCACCTACACGGACAACTCGGTCGAAGAGATCAGGAAGTCCCTGTACGTGAAGGTCACGTAGGCGACCACCGGTTCGTCAACCTTTTTTCCTTTTCCCGACGCCTGCGCCGGGGAGCGGCAGCGTTGCTCCGCGAAAGATAGATATCGCCCGTCCGCCATCCCTCTGCATGGACCTCTACGTCCTCCGGCATGCGAAGGCGGAGCGGATGGCCCCGGGCGGAGACGACGCGGTCCGTCTTCTGACCGAGAAGGGGCAGCGGGACGCCCGGCGACTCGGCCGGTGGATGCGGGACCGCGACCTCGCGATCGACCTGGTCGCGACGAGCCCGCACGTCCGGGCGCGGGACACCGCCGTCCTGGTGCTCCAGGGGGCAACCACGCCGCCCCCGCTCGAGACCTGGGACGAGCTGCGGCCGGGCGGACCGGTGGAAGCGGTCCTCGCGCGGCTCGCGGCGTCCGACCCGGTCGGAGCCGTGCTGGTCGTCGGGCACGAGCCGCTCCTCTCCTCGCTTGTGTCGGCGGCGATCGGGGGGGGACGGGTCCGGCTGGCCAAGGGCGCACTGGCGAAGGTGGGCGATTTCTCGCCGGGGGGCGACGGCGCGCTCGAGCTGCTCGTGACGCCGGCGCTGATCGCGCCGGGGCCGTGAGGGCCGGGCCGGCCGCGGTGAGGACATCGATTCGTCCCGTTGAACACGGGGAACGAACTCACCCACCTCAAGAAATACCTCAAGAAAGCCCTCGGTCCATCCCTGCGTACACGGGGAACTCCCGATGTCGTGCGTCTCGGTGCCGAAGGTCACCGGTTCATCCCCGCGTACACGGGGAACTCTTTTGCAGCCGTCTGCAATGCAACAATTTTTCACGGTTCATCCCCGCGTACACGGGGAACTCGTGGTGATCATTCTCTCTCTCCGCAGGTGCACGGGGTTCATCCCCGCGTACACGGGGAACTCGCCGAGAGGACCCCTTTTGCTTTCGCGCGCTTCCGGTTCATCCCCGCGTACACGGGGAACTCCGCTGACGACCCCGAAGCATGACGAGATGGTGCGGTTCATCCCCGCGTACACGGGGAACTCGACCTCTGCGACGACCCGAGCCTGGACGCGGCCGGTTCATCCCCGCGTACACGGGGAACTCCTGGGCCTCGCGGGCCGGGGCCGGGGTTGGTTCGGTTCATCCCCGCGTACACGGGGAACTCGTCGATCGCCAGGTTCAGCAGGACGCCGGAGTCGGTTCATCCCCGCGTACACGGGGAACTCGTATCTGCGATCAGATCGTTCAGGGTGCCATACGGTTCATCCCCGCGTACACGGGGAACTCACATTGCATCGAAAAACTATGCTGAGAATGAACGGTTCATCCCCGCGTACACGGGGAACTCAGGCTATCAGTCATCAAGTCCATTAGGAAGGACGGTTCATCCCCGCGTACACGGGGAACTCTTCTCGTTCTGTACATTGGGTTCGATGGTGGTCGGTTCATCCCCGCGTACACGGGGAACTCAGGAGGATCGCCCCGTTCGGGAGCTCCGCCGCCGGTTCATCCCCGCGTACACGGGGAACTCGGCCGCCGCCGCGTTCCGGAGGACTGCGACCCGGGTTCATCCCCGCGTACACGGGGAACTCAATGTCATTAATACTAACCATTTCTGACACTCCGGTTCATCCCCGCGTACACGGG
>DAEF01000233.1 GCA_002495225.1 Methanoregulaceae archaeon UBA288
GGCATCAGGTATTCGAACATCGAGCCGGACCACGAGAGGAGGAGCGGGCCCGCCGTGCTCGAGGTGAGCTGTCGGCCGAGCGCGAACCAGTGGGCCTGGGGAAGCTCGCCGTCCGCGATCCCGACGAACGAGGCGAGGCGAGCCTCCGAGGCGAGCAGGTCGTAGAACGAGCTGTCCCGCCGGAGCTCGGAGACGTTGTACCCGATGGCGAGCAGGTCGCGGGCCGGGTCGAAGAGGAAGTTCGTCTCGATCTCGATGAACCCGGTCGCGTGGGCCCCGACCCTCTCGAAGAGGTCCAGCAGGCGGCCCGCAGCCGCGTCGGCGCTCCGGAGCCGCTCGCGGACGGCCATCAGCGCCACGCCATCGCTGTTCCCGGAATGAGATGTCATCATCCGGGTCAGGAGACGGGCGATGGGCGGCAATAGGTCGGCGTGGATCGCACGGACCCCGATGGCGCTCGGCGCGACATCGTCGCACGCCTCGAGCGCGGCCAGGATTGCGGCCACGTCCTCGGGGCCGAACGCCCTGACCCGGTCCCAGAAGGCCCTGTCTCGGGGGGCGGCGAGCCACCACCCGAGGAGGTCGTTCACGAACTCTCCCAGGTCGTGGACCTCGATTTCGAGGGCCTGGGCCCACCACCAGACCTCGGCGTCGGCGTTCGACCGCAGGTCGCCCGCTATCAGTTCGACCTCTGCGATGCTCGCGGCCAGCAGCGCATGCCGCTCTGCGAACGACGGGGCCGGGCGGACCAGCAGCGCCTCGAGAGCGGCGATCCGCGCCGCGATAGCGGGCGAGACGTAGGTCGCCTCGTCACGATCGAGGCCGGTCTGCTCGACGGCGGCGGCGATCTCGCGGACCGTGTCGAGCAGCCCCTCGAGGGCCGAAGGTGGAAGGATGGGTGCGTGGCCGAGCTCGGCGACGCCCGACCGGAGCGTGACGAGGAGGGCGACGAGGTTGCCCGAGTCCACGGTCGAGACGTAGTGAGGGGCGAGCGGGGCGAGGGTCACCGTGTCGTACCAGTTGAAGAGGTGGCCGCGGAACCGCTCGAGCCGGCCCATGGTCTCGAAGGTCTCCTCGAGCCGCTGACCGCAGCGCCGGGGCGATAGGTACCCCAGGTCGAGGGCCGCGAGGGTGGAGAGGAGGGCGAGCCCGATGTCCGTCGGCGAGGTCCGGTGTGCAACCCGCTCGACCGGGTACTCCTGGTAGTTGTCGGGGGGAAGCCAGTTGTCTGCGGGGCCGACGAAGACCTCGAAGAACCGCCACGTCCGCCGCGAGACCGAGCGGAGGAACAGGACCTCCCGGGCATCGAGGGCCGGTCGGGCCTCGGTGATGGGACGGCTCAGGTACCAGGCGACGGCCGGGGACGTGAACCAGAGGCCGATGATCGGGATGGCCGCGACCAGTGCCTCGGGCCGGAGCAGGCCCGTCAGCAGCCCGGCGCCCGTTCCCGCGGCGAGGGCGGGCCACATGCGCCGGTAGTGGCCAGGAAGATCGGGCGCGGCCCGCCCGGCGTCACGCGACGTGGTCCACTCGAGAAGGCGGCGGCGGGTCACGAGCAGCCGTCCGAGGGTCCGGGCGACCGCGTCGATCGAGATGGCCGCCTCGTAGGGGAGGAGGATGAAAAGGAAGACCGGCTGCGCGAACGAGCGCGGGAGCGACCGGGCCGCGTCCTGGAGATGGAGAAGGTAACCCTGGTCCGGCGGCTTCTGGAGGAGCCGGTAGAGGAAGCCGATGATCGGCGGGGCGAAGACGAGGCCCCCAACGGCCGCCGTCCATGCGGCCGGGTTCGGCAGGGCGAGCCATGCGAACAGAAGCAGGAACAGCTCGGCCGGCGCGACGAGGCTGCGCCTGAGGTTGTCGAGCAGCTTCCAGCGCGAGAGGGCCGAGAGCGTGTTCCGCCGCGGCTCTCCCCCGGGGCCCGGGACGGCCGGGAGGGCCCACGCGCCGACCTGCCAGTCGCCCCGGATCCAGCGGTGGCGACGCGACGCGTCCGCGAGGTACCGCGGGGGGTGGTCCTCGAAGAGCATGACGTCCGTCACGAGGGCGACGCGGGCGTACGACCCCTCGACCAGGTCATGCGAGAGGACCCGGTTCTCGGGAAACCGCTCCCCGAGGGTCGCGCCGAAGGCCTCGAGATCGTAGAGCCCCTTGCCGATGAACGAGGCCTCCTTGAAGAGGTCCTGGTAGACGTCCGAGACCGCCCTCGTGTACGGGTCGATCCCGGGCTCCCCGCCGAAGACGCGGACGTACCACGACCGGACCGAGTCGGTCAGGGTGAGGCCGATCCGGGGCTGGAGCACGCCGTAGCCCGCTACCACCCGCCCGAGCTCCGGGTCCACCACCGGCCGGTTGAGGGGGTGCGCGGCCGTCCCGATCAGTTTCCGGGCGGCGTCGCGCGGGAGCTCGGTGTCGGCGTCGAGCGTGATCACGTACCGCGTCCCCTCGAGCGCGGCAAGGTCGCCGACGATGACGCCGAATGGGTCGGTCCTCCCCTCGAGCAGGAGCCGGTTCAGGGCCTCTATCGCGCCTCGTTTCCGCTCGTAGCCCATGAACCGCCTCTCGCGGGGGTTCCACTGCCGCGGGCGGTGCAGGAAGAGGAAGGGCGAGCGCCCCTCGGTCGCGTACCGGGAGTTGAGTTCCTCCGTGCCGGCCACAGCGCGGGCGACCAGCTCGGCGTCCTGCGGCATGACCTCGCTGTCCGCGGCCGGAAGGTCCGAGAGGAGGGCGAACGAGAGCTGCCGGTCCCGGTTGCCGAGGTACCGGACCTCCAGCAGTTCGAGCAGGCGGTCCACGTCGTCGGGGCTCGAGATGACGCTCGGGACGACGACGAGGGTACGGCATTCGAGCGGTACCCCGTCGTCAAAGTCGAGGCGGGGCAGGATCTTCGGCTTGGCGACCAGCATCGCCACCCAGTTCACGAGCGAGACCGCGGTCTGGCTTGCCGCCAGGAGGAGGACCGGGACGAAGAGCGCGAGCACGGTCGACGGAAGGCCCCCGAGCGCGGCCGATACCCCGCCCATGGCCGTGATCAGGCCCGCGATCAGCGCGATCCCGCCCAGGTAAAGCGGAAGCGGCGCCTGCCGCCCGATGCGCCTGAAGCGCTCGAGAGCGGGCGGGGCGTATCCGATCGACCGCTGGAGCTCGGGCAGGCCGCGGTCGATCAGGAAATAGCCGACGTGGGCCTCGCGATCCGCACTGCCGAGCCGCATGCACCGATCGACCGCGAGTTCCATGGCCCGCCGGGCCACCTCTTCCTCCGAGAGGGGGAGGCGCCGCGCGAGCCGCTCGACGACGTGCCGGTACAGGTCGCGGGTCGCGAAGTCCATCGCCGCGTAGGGGTCCAGGGGGTTACTGCGCAGGGCCCGCTCGACGAGCGAGAGCCGCTCCACGAAGACACGCCAGTCGATCCCGTCGAGCGTCCGGAGCGAGGTGATCGAGTTGCCGATCGATACCTGGTCGGCGGCCTGGGCCCGGGTCTCCATCTGGACCATCTGCTCGATGGTCAGGTTCATCTCCGAGAGCCGTTGCTCGATCCAGGTCAGCGCGAGGGTCAGGACGGGCGAACGGCCCCGGAGCTGCCGCGCCAGCTCGGCCACGAAGGCGCTGGTCATGGGCGGGTCCGATCGGGCCATCTCGGCCACGACCAGGATCATGTCCTTCGGGTCTTTCTCGGCGACCTCGATCATCCGCTCCGCCCAGACAGAGGCGCTGTCCGAATCGACCCGGTCCGCCCCGATCCGGGTCGAGACGCGTCGCAGGTTCTCGATCAGCGCAAGCCGGAGCATGATCGGGACCGCCCAGAGCTCGCCGAGCTTGAGGGGGGCGACGGACTGGTACGCGTCGACGAACGCCGAGAGCACCTCGAGGTCGACCCGCCCGTCGTTGTGGGCGATCAGCTCGCGAGCGAGGAAATAGACCCGGGGGTACCCGGCGAGCGGCCCGTTCTTGAGACGCGGGAGCCGCCGGCTGTACCCGAGGGGGAGGTGACGCCGGGCCGTCCGGACCTGCTCCTCGACCAGGTAGAAGTTGTCGAGGANNCTGGCCGGCGCTATCCGCCGGTTCTTCTCGAGGGCGGCCGTGATGAGCGAGAACGTCTCGACGAGGATGGCCTCGTTCTCGGCCAGGCGCGGCAGGAGGCGGTCGTCGCCGCCGCCCATCTCCACGTCGTACCAGTCGGCCATCTCGACGGCGTGGGCGGAGAGCTGCTCGGCCGAGAGGAGCTCGCTCCTGAGCGGCCGGGCATCCGTAGCGCGCGCTCCCGCGGTACCCCCGTCCGTCACGCGCTCCCGGAGCCGGGTCATGTCCCGCCGCAGCGTATCGATGCCGTCTTTCATTGGGCCGTCTCCCCGAATACCGGGTGTAGCAGTAGTGTCTGTTCGCGGTCTTATTCGCTTTGCCCCTGTATCCGATTCGCTCGCACCCGGGACCGGGGGTATCAACCTTAATATAGGATCCAATTCCTCGTGAACGGGATAGCGTTATGACCGATACTTCGAACAAGCCCGACGATTGCCCCGACCCGGAGATGAAGAAGACCTGCAGCGGAGAGTGCGCCACCTGCCCGAGCGCCAAAAAGGAGCCCGGGGCGGCTGGAAAACTGCCCGAACGGGCCGCTATCGACGTCAAACACGTGATCCTGGTTCTCTCGGGCAAGGGCGGCGTGGGCAAGTCAACGGTCGCCGTCAACCTGGCATCCGCCCTCTCGAACCACGGTTACAACACGGGAATTCTCGACCTCGACCTGCACGGGCCGACGATCCCGAAGATGCTAGGGATCGAGAACCACAAGCTCCAGACGATGGACAACAAAATCGAGCCCGTGCGCGTCACCGGCACACTCGCGGCTGTCTCGATGGCGTTCCTGCTCCCGGACACGTCGACGCCGGTCATCTGGCGCGGCCCGATGAAGATGTCGGCGATCAGCCAGTTCCTCACGGACGTCAACTGGGGGTCCCTCGACTTCCTCGTGGTCGACCTCCCGCCCGGGACGGGCGACGAGGCGCTGACGATCGCCCAGCTCGCGCCGAACCTCCGCGGTGCCGTTATCGTGACCACGCCGCAGGAGGTGGCAACCCTGGAGACGAGCAAGGCCGTGCGGTTCGTGGAGAAGCTCGACATCCCCGTGATCGGCGTGGTCGAGAACATGAGCGGGATGGTCTGCCCCCACTGCCAGGCGGAGATCGACGTCTTCGGCAAAGGCGGCGGGAAGAAGATGGCCGACGAACTCGGCGTCCCGTTCCTCGGATCGATCCCCCTCGACATCGAGATGCGGCAGGCCGGCGACGCCGGGCGGCCGGCCGTGATTCGGCGGGGCGGCGATGACCCCACGTGGAAGGCGGTCAACGAAGTCATGGAGAACCTAGTCAAGCGGGTGGAGCAGTAGTACTTTTTGCGTCGAGAGATCTCGACGAATCCCGCCCTTTTTTCGATCTCTTCGTGCAGGTCGACCGAGGGTGGGGAAAGCCCGTTATCCGGGGGGGAAACACCTGAGTCGACGTCGACCCCCGGCGGGAGGAATCACGTCCGCCTGACCGGAAAGCCGGAGATCCCTCACGGCAGTCCTGCCAGGCACTCCCTGGTACAGGCCGCGAACGGAATGCTGCGTGCCGTTCGTCACCGCAGATCTCGCTCCTTTCTTCCACAGGACAACGGGAATCCGTCTGATAGAGGGCAGAGGTACATCTCACGCGGCCACAGGACCGGAAACACTATAACAGGGTGGAAGACAATGGCTTATTATAGAGAAGATCAAAACTGTTTCCGGTTCGTGAAGATCCATTCTTCGGACAGACCCTCGGATCTGAAGGGAGATCTACCGCTTGAACCCGAAAGTGCACGGATGCAAAAGGATGGGTCGACGGTTCGAGAAAAACAGGTATAAACCGGGGACTCCAACCGATCCATTGTATCTGTTATACATTTGATATGTCGTTCAATTATATGCGAGTGTGAATTGGAATGGCTTTGAAAAATAACAACCTACGAGAAGTGTACGAGCAGACCTGTACAAGAGACCCCGACCAGAAGGAGTTCCAGCAGGCGGTGTACGAAGTCCTGCAGTCCTTCGAGCCGGTCATCGCGAAAACCCCGGACCTCTTCGAGAACGGTCTTCTCGAAAGGCTCGTCGAGCCGGAGCGCCTGGTGATGTTCCGTGTCGCGTGGGTTGACGAAAACGGGAAGACGCAGGTCAACAGGGGGTACCGCTGCCAGTTCAATTCCGCAATCGGCCCCTACAAGGGCGGGCTGCGTTTCCACCCCTCGGTCAATGCCTCGATCATCAAGTTCCTCGGGTTCGAGCAGATCTTCAAGAACAGCCTGACCGGTCTGCCCATGGGTGGCGGAAAGGGCGGTTCCGACTTCGATCCCAAAGGCAAGTCCGACGGCGAGATCATGCGCTTCTGCCAGGCCTTCATGACCGAGATGAGCAAGTATATCGGCGCAGATACCGATGTCCCCGCAGGCGACATCGGCGTGGGCGCCAGGGAGATCGGATACCTCTTCGGCCAGTACAAGAGAATCAGGAACGAATTCACGGGCGTTCTTACCGGCAAGGGCCTCTCCTTCGGCGGGTCCCTGGTCAGGACACAGGCGACCGGCTATGGCGTGCTGTACTTTGCGCAGGAAGCGCTCGCGGTGCTGAGGCAGGAGTCCATGAAGGGCAAGGTCACGGTCATCTCCGGGTCCGGCAACGTCGCGATCTACGCCGCGGAGAAGGCCCAGCAGCTCGGCGCCAGGGTCGTCGCCATGTCCGATTCCGGTGGCTATATCTACGACTCCGCGGGCATCAAGGTGGACGTGGTGCAGCAGCTCAAGGAGGTCGAACGGGCGCGGATCAGCAAGTACGCCACGCTCGTCCCGGGCAGCGAATACCACGAAGGCTGCGGCGGCATCTGGCAGATCCCCTGCGACGTCGCCCTCCCCTGCGCAACCCAGAACGAGCTCAACGGCGAGGACGCGAAGACCCTCCTGAAGAACGGCGTCATCGCAGTCGTCGAAGGTGCGAACATGCCCTGCACGCCGGAGGCCGTGGATGCGTTCCTTGCAGCAAAGATCGTCTTCTCACCGGGCAAGGCCTCCAACGCCGGCGGCGTGGCCACGTCCGGCCTGGAGATGTGCCAGAACTCCGAGCGGTGCTGCTGGACTGCGGAAGAGGTGGACACGAAGCTCAAGCAGATCATGATCAGCATCTTCCACAACGTGAACGACGCGGCAAACGAGTACGGCATGGAAGGCAACCTGGTGGTCGGGGCAAACATCGCCGGCTTCCTCAAGGTGGCTTCAGCCATGAGAGCCCAGGGCATCTTCTAGGCGTACACCCCTTTTTTCCCGAGGGACACCCGAACCACCCACGGCGAGTAGTCGGGCAGTTACGGCCGGACCACAATGCGACTGACCGGGTTGTTCGTGTCGGGATAGCCGGTGTCCACGATCTTCAATCACGGGAGCTTGCGTTCGACAGGATTCCCGGGTGCACCCGATCCACCATCGGGCGGCACGGTCCCCCCCGCCCCGGCGCTGGCTGCCCCCGTGAGCCAGGACACGAGTGTGCGTGAGGGTCGAGCGGCGGGTTCCGGCCGTGACGTCCCTGCCCCTGAGATCGAGAGGCCACCGATCTGCTGTGCCCGTCGACGAGGAGGGCACTCTTCAAACCCCGAGAAGGTGGATGCCCGCTGGAACCCCGCCTCCCGGGTTTCGCCGTGACGATAGCGATGTCGAGCCCCGCGGGATCAGGCGTCTCCTGCCGAACGGCAGCAGCCACCGTCCGACGGATCCCGCAACGAGAGAGATACAGCCGGTATCGGTGCCCGGCGCGGGGCGTGCCGTTACGGCGACATCTCGCCGTGCAACAACGCCCGGTCCCCGGAGGTGCGCAGGACAGGAGAGAGGAGCCGGTCTCGACAACCAGAAGCGGCGGCATGAGCGAATCGGACGGGTTTCCGGCTGAATAGACGCATCCGTCACCTGCGTCAAGAGGGACACCGGATCCGACACCTGCACCACCACGCGACAGGGCATCACGGCGGATGCCACTACCCACACGATGGATTCAACCCATTACCAGGCGGGTGGCGGGTAATGGAAGAGACCGCGTATCGCACGACTGGCGAAACCCGAACGGAGCGCGGCACAAGTCAGATCGACGTGGTCGCCGCACCGGGGGGTTTGATTCACCCTGTCCCTCTCGTTGTACTCTCATCCTACCGAGAACCGACCGGTGCCTGGCACGAGACGGAACAGGAAGAACGGAACGTGAACGTCACAGAAAACGGAAGTATTAAATAGGTGGGTACACAACATCCTTCCCGTACCGTTTAAGGTACAAGGACATGGCGAAGGAGGATCCCGCTAGAGTACGATCACGATAAGGAGCCCCGGGGATGCGCCTGCAACCGGCATCTTCGCGGTCGTGGCAGTGGCTGACCGGCACGATCAGAGGAAGCATGCAGCAGCGCATTGTGACGCAGCTGGCGGATCGGCGGCGATGAATCCTGACGTTCATCGTCGCGCGCATCCTCGCGGTTGCCATCGACGGGACTGGCTGGGCCTTGTCCATCGGACAGTGAGTGTCGGAGCCAGGAAACACGCAGTGCGGCAGCGTGCTGTGAAAAGCAGGATTGAGTTCCATGAAACTGATCAGAGCAATCATCAAACCGGAACAGCTGGAGTCCGTGCGGAGAGCACTGGAGGCAAACGGAGTGACCGGAATGACCATCACGGAGATCGAGGGGCGCGGAGAGGAGAGAACGGGCTCCCCCGAGTCCCGCAGCGGTTCCGCGCTGGGCGATCTCCAACCGGGAATCCAGGTCGACATCGTAATCGATTACTACCGGGTGGACCTCCTCGTCAGCACGATCGCGGAGGCGTGCAAGACCAGTATGGACGACGAAGGACGGATCTTCGTCCTGCAGGTCGAGAGAGCGATTGTAATCCGGGGCGGAAAAACGCAGGAGGATACGCCGCAGGGGATATGCAGCACGTCAGAATCGGCTCTATGATTCCCGAACCCGGGGATCGGAAGGCCTGTGCAGATCCCGATGAGCGGGGACACGCCGCAGGGACCGGCGCTCAAAGCGAATACCGTAGTGGCTTTGCCAGCATTAACCAGGGGAAGCAGGCCGCGGAGTATGCGCGAACCCCGCCCAGCCCGTATACAGGTGACAGATCATGAATCTTCGACAACCGAATGCCAACGAGGCCGTCGGGACCTCCAACCGATCCCGCGACGTCTCCCCTACCTCCGGTATCTGCACGCGCTGCGTGGACGGATGCCGCGGGTCCTGCGAGATCTGGCTCTCGTCCTTCCGCGGGCGCGAGGTGCTCTACCCCGGCCCCTTTGGCGAGATCACGGCCGGTGCCGACAAGGAGTACCCGGTCGACTACTCGCACGTGAACATCCAGGGCTACGCGGTCGGCGCCCGGGGGCTGCCCGAGGGCGTCGAAGCCTCCCCCGACACGGCCGTCTTCTCCGAGGTGAACACCGCCACCGAGTACGGCTGGGACACCAAGGTCCCCATGCGGCTCCCGATCTTCACCGGCGCGCTCGGATCGACCGAGATTGCCCGCGTGAACTGGGCGCACTTCGCCATCGGCGCTGCCATCTCGGGGATCACCCTCGTCTGCGGTGAGAACGTGGGCGGGATCGATCCCGACCTCGTCCGCGACTCGAACGGTAAAATGACGAAGTCCCCCGAGATCGACCGGCGGATCGAGATCTATCGGAAGTTCCACGAGGGCTACGGGGAGCTCCTGGTCCAGATGAACGTCGAGGACACGCGCCTCGGCACGGCCGAGTACGTCTCGTCCAGGCACAATCTGGAGACCATCGAGCTGAAGTGGGGCCAGGGCGCCAAGTGCA
>DAEF01000185.1 GCA_002495225.1 Methanoregulaceae archaeon UBA288
TCCTCGCTCATCTCGAACCACATCTGGGGCTGGGACATCAACCAGGAGTTCTACATCTCGAACCTCGTGGTCCAGAACGGGGCCTGGGATTTCTCGATCTACTCGAACATCAACGCGATGCTCTCAATCGTGATGCTCGCCCCGATCTACTCGATCCTCTGCAGCATCGATATCGTCTGGATCTTCAAGATCGTCTACCCGATCCTCTTCTCGCTCGTGGCACCGGCCCTCTACGTGATCGCGCGCCGCCAGTCGTACGACCGGGTCGCATTCTACGGCAGCTTCCTCTTCATCACGTTCTTCGTCTTCTTCCAGGAGATGCTCCAGGTGGCGCGGCAGGAGATCGCGGAGTTCTTCCTCGTGCTGATCGCGCTCCTGATCATCAACAAGGACCTGGACAAGATCAAGAAGTACATCCTTCTGATCGTCTTCTCGTTCTCGCTCGCGGTATCGCACTACGGCCTGTCGTACCTGTTCATGGTCACGATCGTGCTGGCATGGGTGATCCTGGTCGTCTCGGAGGTCGGGACCCTCAACCGCCTTCGCGACCGCGTCTCGATGTTCTTCGCCTGGGACAAGCGGGGATACGCATCGAGTTTCCGGCCGCGGCACGCGGGGGAGCGGGCGATCACGCTCGACTACGTCCTGCTCTTCTTCATCTTCGCGCTCGGCTGGTACATGTTCATCTCCTCGTCCTCGGCCCTGAACTCGATCACCGGGCTCGCCGTCCAGTTCTCGGACAGCCTTGTCTCCGGGTTCCTCGACCCCGAGACGAGCCAGGGGCTCTCCATCATCGTCACCGAGGCGACGTCCCCGCTCAAACAGTTCGGCAAGTACATCCAGCTCGCCGTCCAGTTCTTCATCTTCTTCGGCATCCTCTCGCTCCTCCTGAAGCCGCAAAAGATGGACCTCGGCGGCGAGTACTTCGCGATCGACCGCGAGTACTTCGCGGTCTCGCTCGTGAACTTCGCGATCGCTGCCGCCGGGGTGATCCTGCCCTTCTTCTCGAGCGCCCTGAACACGACCCGGCTCTACCAGATCACCCTGATCTTCCTCGCGCCGTTCTTCGTGATCGGCGTTCTCGAGGCCTTCCGGTTCCTGCGCCGCATCTTCCAGCGGACCGACATCGACCGCTCGAGCGAGTCGGCGACCCGGGCCATCGCCGCGTTCCTCTGCGTCTTCGTCCTCTTCAACACGGGCTTCATCTACTCGGCGCTCGGCGACGAGGCGACATCGATCGCGCTCGACGACCGGATCGACTACCCGCGCTTCAACGCCCAGGAGATCGCGGGCGCGCAGTGGCTCCACGCGGTTGGGAACCGGACCATCAACTCGGATACCCCCCGCGCGGTGGTCCTCGAGGGGTTCGTCGGCAGGATGGCGAGAAAGATGCCGGCCGATCCGGCTGCGGTCCGCAAGAACTCGTACGTCTACCTCGGGACCTACAACATGCTGACCGAAAAGCTCTCGCTCGTCCAGGTGAACGAGGCCAACCGCGTCAAGGTCTACACCGATATCGGGCCGTTCACGGCGCGGCGGGGTATCGTGTACGACAACGGCGGGTCCCGTATCTACGAGTGAGTGGGGTCCCCGAAATCAGGCCGGCACTCACGATTTTTCCCCCGAAAATACGTCGTCTCCCCCCGACGATTCAGAGAGCGACGGACGGGTCGAGCTGGGCCTTGATGGTAGATCCGGCCGACCCGATGGCCGCGAGCGACCCGATGACCCCCCGTCCGCCGTGGAGCGACGTCCTGGTCCGCGCTGCCACGGCGAGGGCCTCCTCCCGCGTCACGCGTCCCGCACGGGCGCGGACCGCGAACCCCGTGAGATCCCCGGGGACCCTGAACCCCGCCCGTATCGCGACCCCCCACTCCGGCGAGAAGGCCTCGTCCGAGACGAACCGGACGGCGTGCTGGGACACGGAGGCGAGCGCGTCCGGTTCTACCGCGAGCTCGAGGTAACTGCAGGCGTTCCCGGCCGTCCGCTCCGCGACGGAGGGATCGAGCATCACGATACGGTGGCCGATGGGCTGGACCCCCTCGAGCCGCGCGAGATGCTGGAGCAGGGCGAGCGCGAGCGCGAAGGTCGCGCCTCCCGCCGCAGAGTCGGTGTCGTCAACCCCGATCAACAGATGGACGAGGGCCCGGGTCACGACCTCCGCCCGGACGAGCGCACCCTCGCGTTCGAGCCGGACCTCGAGCACGCCGTCGGCGTGCCCGATCATCTCCGAGAGCGAGTAGGCCGGCCCGCCGATGGACCGGAGCTCCTGCACCACGAGACCGTCCTCGAGCCGCACTCCCTCGACCCCGACGGCAGGGAGCGGGGACAAACCGATCTCGAGACGGCGCCGCCCGAGGCGGGCGGTCTCGCGGAGGAGGTCGCCGTCACGCTCGACCGACTCGATCACGCCTCCGGCGGTTCGGTGGTGGTAACTGCAGAAACCGGCACAGGCGGACGAGAGGCACTTGTGAAAGATCGTGACCACGTCGCCGTCGATGGTCGTGAAGACCCGCCGGCAGGTCGAACGCGGCATGGCGCTGATCGCGACGAAGCGGGCCCCGTAACGCCCTCGACTTCCCGTCTGGCCCGCCACGCAGCCCTCGGCCTCGAGCCGTTTCACCCAGTCCTGGACCGTGGAGCGTGGCAGCCCGAGCTCGGTTGCAACCTGGGCGATGGTAAAGGAGCCGTTCTCGAGCGTGGCCTGCCGCATGAGGGAGAGGAGCTGCCGCCGCCGCTCGAGCACGCGGGACACTGAATCACCCGCTACCGTCGTAGCGGTCCCTGATTGCGATCAGGTCCCCGATCAGGGCCGAGGCGGTCTCGACCGAACCGGCCCCCTTGCCCATCAGGGTGACCTCGCCGGCCATATCCGTCGAGAGCATGATCGCATTCAGCGTCCCCTTGATCACGAGCGGGTGGTTCCGCGGAAGGACGCGCGGCGCGACCCGGAGCAGGTTCTCAGCGGGCACTGCCTCGCCGATGAGCCGGATCGTGCAGTCCTGCGTGGCTGCGAGGCGGAGCGCGTCCACAGTCAGTCCGTCGATACCGGTGATGGCAACATCGTCGAGGGTCACCCCGAGGCCCCAGCAGGTGTTCGCGAGGATCACGAGCTTGATGGCTGCGTCGATCCCCCGGACGTCGTAGGTCGGGTCGGCCTCCGCGTACCCGAGCTCGCGGGCCTCGGTGAGAGCCTGTTCGTAGGTCAGGCCCTCGTCGTCCATGCGCGTCAGGATATAATTGCAGGTCCCATTCAGCACGCCCGTGATGGACGAGTAACTGTTGCCCGCCAGCCCGTCGCGGATCGCGTGGAGCACAGGGATTGCGCCCCCCACGGTCGCCTCGAACCGGAGCGCGACGCGCGCGTCGTCTGCGAGAGCCGCAAGCCCGGAGTAGTCGGTGGCGATCGGCCCCTTGTTCGATGTGACCACGTGCCGTCCGCTCTCGAGGGCGCTCCGGATGTGCGTGAGCGCGGGCTCGCCGGTCATCGCGTTGGTCGGCGTCAGTTCGACGAGCACGTCGTACGCTCCCGAGGCGATGACGTCGGCGGCGGAGAGGCCCGAAGGGGCGCAGCGACCGGTCCCGCATTTTTCGTCCAGAATCGCAACCGGGTCCAGGCCGTCGGGGTCGATCCGGGCGGATGTCGAGTCCGCGACAGCGGTCAGCACGAAGCCCAGCTCGGGTTTTGCCGCGAGCATCTGGAGGAGACCCCTGCCGACGGCCCCGAGCCCGAGCACGGCGATTCTCATGCCTCGGCCCCCCCGAGCGGCTCAACGATCAGAAGGCCCTTCTCCGCCGCCACCTGCCGGAGGAGGTCTAGCGCCCGTTTCATCTCGGCGCGCGTCGTCGCCTTGATCGTGATCAGTGCGGTCGAAGGCTCGGCGATCGCGGGCATATGAACGTTCAGTTCGGCCACCTCGGCGGACCCGGTGGCGTCGATACGGCCGATGGTATCCCCGATGTCGGTCTGGATCAGGTGGCCGATCATGATGACGGACTGCCGGTGAAGCAGCCGCTCCTCCCCGAGCCGCAGGATGCTGACACCCTGGAGTTTGATCGCGGCGACGAGCGCATCGAGCCGCTCCTGCGCGATCTCGAGGACGATCTGAACGCCGAGCGTATCGGACGACGACTCGGGCTCGTGCTGGTGGATCACGGCGATGATGTTACCACCGAACTCCGAGATCGGCGTCAGCGCGGCCACGAGCTGCCCGGGGCTGTCCTTCATCTCCAGTTTCATCGAGACCTGCAGACGGACCACCTTCTCCTTCTTCTGGTACCTTGCACGAGGCGGACGATAAGTCTTCTTTTATGCGGCGGGTGTCTCGTCGGAGGAACCGAGGGCGAGCCCGAGGAGTCCGTCGAGATCGACATGGTCGGCCACGAGCCGCGCCAGGCGGGCGTACGGGTCGTCGTCCGCGACGGGTTCGTAGAGTAGCCCCCGCCGCTCGTGGAGATAGTAGAGGAGGCCGTCGACCGCGGAGGGGTTCTGGAAGAGACCGTGGAGATAGGTGCCGATGACGAGCCCGTCCTCGCTCACCGCGCCGTCGTCGCCGAACGCGGGCGAGGTGCCGGGGTCGAGGACGGTCTCACCCATGTGGATCTCGTACCCCTGCACCGTTCCCATGCGCGTGAGGATCGGACCCGCTGGCCGGGCGGCCCTCTCGGACTGCCGGGTGGTCTTTTCGTACGCGGCGAAGCGGGTCTTCACGGAAAGGAGCCCGAGCCCCGGCAGGGTGCCGACGCGGTCCTCCACCCCGGTATCCTCCACCGTCCGGCCGAGCATCTGGTACCCGCCGCAGATGCCGAGCACGGGGACACCCGT
>DAEF01000163.1 GCA_002495225.1 Methanoregulaceae archaeon UBA288
CACCCTTGTAGAACTTGGTGAAGAACTCAACATAGTGAAGACGGATCGAGTGCAGCCCGCCGCCGAGGATGCCCAGGACGGTGTTCAGCGCGTGGCCGAACAGAAACACGACGATGCCGACGATGATCAGCACGATGCCGACCGGTGTCAGGTTCTCGAGCGCCGGTCCGATCATCATTCCGATCGAGATGTAGTTCACGACCATGGCGATCGCGACCGACGAGAGGCCGACCGCGACGAGACGGGCAAAGCTGAGCACGTGCGAGATGACCGTGGGCGCCTCGACGAGCTCGAACGCGTTGTCCAGCCCGATCGCGACGAGTCCATACAGGATCATCACGATACCGACGAGACCGGCCGGGCGGAGCCCGATGGGCTGAACAACGTTGCCCAGCGTGGTCAGGTCGAGCATGTACGGGATCGGGAACATCGACCAGATCACGACGAGAAGGCCCCACAGAAATGCTATCCAGCCGGTCTGGGCGATCATCGCCTTGGTCCGGTGGGTCCCGTGGTCCATCCTCGAGTGGTTTATCAATGAGATAATCCGCCCGAGCGTGATGTACAGGATGCCGATCCAGACCGAGACGATCAGCAGGGCCGCCGCATCGGGCCCGTGTCCGTGTTCGCCGCCGCCGATGTTCAGGTGGCGGGAGAAGACGAGCGGCTTCCAGGGAAGGGCGAACCCGAGGAACTCCGAGTAGAGCACGCCGAAGATGATCGATGAGATCGAGGCGTTCCGCAGGTTGTTGAGCAGCAGTGTCCAGCCCTCGGTCTTGAGATACCTCCGCCCAAGCAGAGCGACCGCGAGCAGTATGATGCCGTACCCGACGTCCCCCAGTATGATACCGAAGAAGATCGGGAAGACGATCGAGACCATGAGCGTCGGATCGATCTCGCGGTAGTCCGGACGCGAGTAGACGTCCATGAACATCTCGGCCGGGTGCGCGAACGACGGGTTGTTGAACTCAACCGGGACGCTGTCGTGCTCGAAGTCGATCGGGAGCTCCTCGATGTGGATCTTACCACTCGTTACCCTCTCGAGCGAGGCTCTGATCTCGGCGGCCTCGTCCTTTGGCACCCATCCCTCGGCCACAAACGCCTGGTCCGTCACCGCGAATCGGAGCGGGGCCTCTGCCTGCTCGACATCGGCCGTCAGGAGTTCGTCGGCCGCGAGCAGGAAGGAAGCATGGATCTCATTGAGTCCCTGAAGCTGCCGCTCGATCCCCTCGAGCTCCTTCGTGATAGAGGCATGCTCTTCCCGGTACTTCGCGATAGCGTCTGCGGCCATTCCGGACTCGCTCGGAACTGCAACGGGTGAGAACCCGGCGTCCTGGAGCTGCCGCTCGACCTCCTCGCGGTTCGCGAGCGGCGTGAAGACGGCGATGAAACCGCCTTTCTTCCCGCCGGTGTATTCCTTCTCGTGGGGGGCCGCGATCGCGACATCGGCCGGGACGTGCCCGGCAAAGACCGCGAGGTTCTCGTACCCCCGGTAGAGGTCCATCGGGACAGGGAGGGCGGCGAACGGCTCGAGCTCGGCGATGCGGGCTTCGAGCTCCCGCAACCGTGTCTCGAGCCGCGTGCGCCGTGCGGCGAGCTCGTCGGCCTGTGCATCGAGCTCGGGGAGCTCTGTATGGATCTGTCGCCGGAGCTCCGATCCCGAGACCCGGCGGGCCGCGGGAATCCCGTCGGACTCGACGCCAAAGGCGCTCGAGGCCGCACGGATCGTGAGAAGATCGACCGAGGCCTCGGTCGCGCCGTCAAGCGGCATGCCGAGCTTGAACCCGGCGTACTCATCCTGGCCGACGAAGTCCTCGATGTGAAAGTGCCGGCCCCGGTAGAGCTCGGCGATCACGGGCCCCATCTGTTCCTTGGTGCCCGCGATCAATAGCCTGCTCATCTGCTCCGGGGCGAGCATCAGGGACACTCCGTCTCAGGCGCCGGCATCGAGGGCTCCCTTGAGGCGGGTGACGAGAAGGGCGACTGCGCCGTCCATGTTCCGGCGGCCCCGTTCCCTGAGCTCGGCCGCCCGGGCCTCGCCGGTCTTGATGATCTCGGCATGGCGGCGGTCCGCCTCGGCGTGAGCCTCTGCGAGCTTCTGCTTGCGGTACTCTTCGGCGTTCATGGTCGCCTTCGCGATCAGGTTGTCGGCCTCGAACTCGGCGTTTTGAACGTTCTTCCGCCGCTCGGTCTCGGCCTGACTGATCACAGCCTTATACTCGTCCTCCGCCTTCTTGATGCTCTCTAACACCTCTATCTTCATCCAACCCTCCTTACACAGTATAAGTTGGCGAAAACCGTCATATTAAGTGTTTGTATTCTGTGTTCGGCTCGCACGGCGGCCCGTTCAGACCCCGACCCGCAGGCCCGGCAACAACCGGATCCGGAGACCGGGCGATCCGCCCTCGACCTCGACTCCTCCCGCGACGCTCCTGAGGACGAGCCCGGCAAACTCGTCGGCCCCGCAGAGCACATCCTGCTCGGGGTGCGTCCCCCGCTGGATCCCGCAGGCGATGCGGATCGCCGGGCCGGCCGAGACCACGACCGGGAGCCGGCGGGAGCCCGGGTGATTTTTCGGGAGGACGACGAGCGGGAGGCCGTACCGGCGCACGAGCTCGATCAGCATCAGGGCCGGGGCGAGCGGCCCGCCGCCCGGCGCCGAGGACGCGACCAGGTCGTCGGGCTCCAGGCCCTGCACGACCTCACCCTCGACGGTCTCGATGCAGAGCGGCAGGAGCCGGAGCGCCCGGGCCACCGCGAGAAACGAGGAGGCCCCCTCGATCACGAGGAAACCGTCGGTGAGGGGATAGAACATCGGCGGGGCGTCAGACCGCCTCGACCGAGTCCGACTGGCACGAGGGGCAGACCGGGTGTTTGCCCACCCCTTCGAAGGACTCGCCGCAGTCCCGGCAGCGGAACCGCTTGCCTTTCACGCGCTCGTCGTACTCGACATCCATGGGTCCGCCTACGCTGCACATCTACAGGATCACCGTGCCAGCATCGGCCCTCCACCGGGATAAGGATATCGGGGTGCCCCTGTCGCCCTCCGACATTCGAGAGAGGGGGAGGGGCTCGTCCTCAGACGGGCAGGGGCGGCGATGCGACCGTGTTGAACGCGATCAGCCCGACGAGGAGCATGATACATGCGTGCTTGACCCCGGATTTGACCGACGACTCTCCCATCTGCCCGGCGATCAGGCCCGAGAAGAAGCCCATGATCAGGACGGCGTGGTAGAGCATCACCTGGAGCAGGCCGAGCGGCAGGTCGCCGAGGCCGGAGAAGGCCCCGCCTGCCTGCGCGGCCCCGGCCGTGTCGATCTTGGCGAGCTCGCTCAGGAACTGTGCGTTCAGGACCGCTATCACGAAGATGAAGACCAGGAACGAGAGGTAGATGATCGCGACGTAGATGAACATCTCCCCGAGCCGCTCCTTCTTGAGCACCTCCGACATCCGCGTGTCCGAGGCCGCGATGTTCAGGACCTGGTTGATCATGGCGGAGTATTCCGACGCTCTCGTGATCAGAACGACCATTCGCGCGATGATCGGGGTTTTGATCCTGTCGCCGAAGTGGAGCAGCGCCTCGGAGAAGTTCGCTCCCCATTCCATGTCCCGGTTGATCCTTTTTATCTCGTGCGAGAGCACGCCGAGGTTCGCGCTCTGCATAATCCCCAGCGCCTGCCCGACGGTCAGGCCGACCTGGTTGATCCCGGCCATCCGGTCGAGGAACTCCGGGATGGAGGCCTCGATCCCCGAGAGACGACGACGCCAGACCTCGTAGAAGATCGCATACGGCAACAGGATGATCAGCAGACCGATCACGATGTGGTCGTCGATCGCCCCGATATAGGCCTCGAGGTTGCCGATCCACTGGATCCGGGTGATCATGAAGATCATGTACCCGACCCCGATCGGAGTCGTGAGAAAGAGGACACGGACGGGCTTGGAGGTGAACGCCTTGAGCGGGTCCCGGAGGAACCGCCGGACCCCCGCCGCCTGGTCGTACTTGACGAGCCGGGCAAAGAGCGACTCCTCGCCGCCGACCGCGTTGATCGTGACGTCCGAGAACTCCTGCCAGTCCTTCTTCCGGGTCGACGTGGTGACGCCTTCGGTCTTGATCGAGACCAGGTCGATCATGACCATGAAGATCGTGGTCCCGACCGGGAGCATCAGGTAGATCACGGCCACGAGCTGGTTCACGGCCGCACCCCCCATCATCCCCATCACGACCATGATGATGATCAGGAAGAGCGGGCCCGCGACGAAGAGCGTGACGTACGACTCGGAGACCATCGCGAGGAACCCGAGGAAATTCTTCTGCTCGTACCGTGCATCCTCCTGGAAGAGGTGGACCCGCCCCTCGAGGAAGTCGGCCATGTCGCCGCCGGACTCGATCACCGAGAGGAGGTCCTGGAGGAAGTCCTTGAGCTTGTTCGACGGGGTGGTCATGTGGAGCTGCCGGATCGCGGAGACCACGTCAAGCCCGAAGAAGTCGGCGTCCCGGACGATCTGGCGGAACTCGAGCGCGATCTCGCCGTAGATGTTCGCGTTCTCCGAGAGCGACCGGAAGATGACCAGGAGCTCGGCGCCTCCCTTGCGCATCGCGTACATGTACGCGACCGCGTTGTGGAGGGTCATGTTGATCTTGGAGGCACGCATCCCCTTGGTGATCGCGGGCCACTGCAGCGCGATCATGTAGGTGATTGCGGCCGCGAGCAGCGCGCCGATCAAGGCGCCGGCCACCTGCGTGATCAGGGACATCGGTATCGGCCCGACCATGTACGGCATGTGGACCGGGGTCGGGTTCGTGAACGAGGATCCCTTCGCCTGGGTGAAGGCGATGACGAAGCCCGTCGCGATGTACCCGACCACGAGGAAGACGAGCGCGACCACGCCCGAGGCCATGATCGCGTTCGAGAGGTACCGCTCGACAGTGACCCCCGACCGGGTCGAGATCAGGTCCGCGTTCAGCCGCTGGAACCGTGTCGGATCCTTGGCCACCCACGCCTGGACCTGCCGTCCGAAGATCACACGATCGCCTGCCGGAGGTCGTCAAGGTGATCCATCACGCTTCCCGCGTCGATGTAATAACTCTGGAAGATCCGGGATACCGATTTATAGTCGCGGATGCGCTGCTCGTGCATCGCGATCAGGAGGCGCTTCCTCACCTCGATCTCGGCATCGAGCTGCTCGCGGGTCCACCCGCGCTTCTCGGTGATCGAGGCGTAGACCTGGGAGCGGCCCGTGTAGTTGAGCAGGTCGCGGACCGGGTCGTAGGTGAAGACGTTGTTGACACGGAGGTTCCCGGTCGACGGGTCGATCCCGATCACCTCGACGATCTCCTGGCAGCGGCGGACCCGGGCCGTCCCCTGGTAGATCAGGGCCTGGATCGAGATGATATTCAGGGCCTGGAGCATGTTCCGCGGGACATTGAGCGGCTCGGACTCGAGGCGGTGGATCGCGGCATCGACCGAGCCCGCGTGCATGGTCGAGAAGGTCGTGTGCCCCGTGTTCATCGCCTGGAAGAGGGTCTGGGCCTCTTTGCCGCGGACCTCGCCGACCAGGATGTACTCGGGCCGCTGCCGCATCGCGGACTTCAGCAGCGCGAACATGTCGATCGTCGCGCCGGCCTCTGCCACGGACTCGCGCGTCACCGACGCGATCCAGTTGTCGTGGTAGAGCGTGACCTCGCGCGTGTCCTCGATCGAGATCACCTTCGCGAGCGGGGTGATGAAGAGCGAGACCGCGTTGAGGGAGGTCGTTTTGCCCGATGCCGTGCCGCCGATGAAGATCAGGGACTTGTTGTTCTCTATCGCGAACCAGAAGTAGACGAGCGCCTCGGGGTTGAAAGTGTGGTGCTCCATCAGCTCGATCGGGGTGAACGGCTCCTCGCGGAACTTGCGGATCGTGAACGAGGTGCCACGGGTCGTCACCTCCTTGCCGAGCGTCAGCTGCAGGCGCGAGCCGTCCGGAAGGGTCGCGTCGATCATGGGGTTCCCGATCGAGACGTGCTTGCCTGAGCGCTGCGCGAGCTTGATGGCGAGCGAGATGAGCGCCTCTTCGTCGAAGCGGATGTTCGTCCTGATGTTCCGGAATTTCCGATGGTACAGGAAGATCGGGACCTCGTTGCCGTCGCAGGAGATGTCCTCGATGTTCGGGTCCTTCATCAGCGGTTCGATGCGCGACCAGCCGATGAAGTTGCGGATCAGGAAGTACCGGAGTTTGAAGAGCGGGATCGGCTCGAGCTCGATCCCGTACTCCTCGAAGAGCCCCTCCATCTTTCGGAAGAGGAGGATCCGCTTGTCCTCGTCGATCTCGGCATCGGTCAGGATCAGGACGTCGCGCAGGTCCTCGAAGACCCGCTCGATCAGCTCGTATTCGAAGGGGGTGAGCGTCGGCTCGTAGAGGATGTACTCTTCCTGCTTGGTCCGCCGGTTGAAGACGATGTTCACCTGGGAGCAGCCCTCGTCGACCCAGTACTGCTCGATCATGTCGTACTCCTCGGGGAGCACGCGGTCGACGAGCGAGCCGTGGACGGACGGGTCATACTCGACGATCGGCGCCTCGGGCTTGGTCCGGGCGAGCAGCCGGCCCCGTTCCTTCGGGGCCGCCATGGGCCGGGCATCCGGCGGCGGTGTGAGGATGCGCGGCTCCTCCTGCTTCTTTTTTTTCAGAAACGGCAACTCCACCGTAGACCGACCTCCAGCCGCCCGGGGTTCTGGAACGGGCGACGACTCTGTCAAGGTTGAGATCTGTCTTTCGTTCTACATTAACCATCCGTTATGTTTTTGCAGGAATGGGATGGGCATGTGCCTCCCTCTGACAAGCCATCGCCTTTCACAACCTTTATTGACGCATCGGGTGACTATCATGGAGTGGAGCGCGTGGAGGCTACCCCCCTGCGAATGCCGACCGGGATCGGATCGTTCGACCCCGTGATGGAGGGGGGAGTCCCCCCGGGCTCGATCATGCTCCTGCTCGGCGATATCGGCGCGGGCTCGTTCGAGTTCGTCTATACCTCGATCATCAACCTCTCGATGCACCAGCGGCGGGACGGGGAGAACCCGGCCCTGCCGTCGGAGATCCTGTACATCACGTTCACGAAGATGAAGGAGGACGTCCGGCGCGAGGTCGGGCTCTCGTTCGACCAGAGCCTGGCCTCGGAGCTCGAGTCGGGCTACGTCCGGTTCAGAGATCTCTCCGAACA
>DAEF01000051.1 GCA_002495225.1 Methanoregulaceae archaeon UBA288
AGCGACTGCTGGTTGAGCGTGCACCGCGCCCCGGGCTTGATCTGGTCTGCCTCGATATTCTGCGAGAGCCCGACCAGGAACCGGGGCCCGGCCGAGGACCGGACGATCACCCGTGAGGTGTCGATCACGTCCGTCACAGTCCCGATAACGAGCGGCGGGCTCTTCATCTGCTCGATCTCGGACTTGAGCTTCCTCACTTCGCGCTCGTACCTGACCTTCTGGGTCTCCAGGTACCGTTTGTCGGCCTCGAGCTGCCGGAGCTGCTCCCGAATCTCGGTGTTCCGGTCCTCGAGCGTCGTCACTCGCTCGAGAAGATACCGATAGAGATCCTCCCCTTTTTGAGGTTCGGGAAAATTCTTCAAGCCGTCGGACATGGGGGCCGCATAGGTATATAGGGTAATGACTATAAAGAAGTTTGCGGGTTACTATGCAGTGCGAGTTATGCGGCGCAACAGTGGCGGGACCGGGAAAAAAGGTCCGGATCGAGGGGGCCGATCTCCAGGTCTGCATGGCCTGTGCACGATACGGGACCGAGGTGCAGGAGCCCCGCGGGGGGACGCGGCGGTACGGCCCGTCCACGCCTGCCGGGCGGCCCGGCGCCGCACCCGTTCGTCGACGACACGACCTCTTCGACCAGCTCGTGGGCGAACTCGTCGATGACTACGGCAATCGGATCCGGGCGGCGCGTGTCGAGAAGGGCATGACGACGAAGGACCTGGCCCTCGCGACCAAGGAGCGGGAGCTCCTCATCAAGAAGATAGAGAAGGGCGAGCTCGTGCCCGAGGACGAGGTCCGCCTCAGGATCGAGAAGGTCCTCGGCATCCGGCTCCTGGACGCGCCCGAGGAGTCGATCGTGCGGGAGAGGAAGGAGCAGCAACGTCTCTCGACAACGCTCGGGGACGTCCTTTCGTTCAAGAGGAAGCCGAAGACCTGACGTCCCCAACGCGGTGACCCTCCCCGGATGCCAACCCCCTGGGGAGCAAAAAGAGGTTCTCAGGCTCTCTTACCCAGATGGTGGTCGAGCCAGAAGAGGTGTCCGATGACATCTCCGAGAGCCTCGATCTGAGCGAGACTACTGCACGCATTTTTATCTTCTCCCTGCTCGGTCTTGAACCACTGGAGGAATGCCGCCGTCGCGTGGCCTTTCTCCGATATCGCCAGGTCCAGCAGGTCGTTGATCATGCCCGTGACGGTCTGCTCGTGCGCGAGAACTTCGGCGAACGCGGCTTTCGGCCCGCCCCAGTCCCCGGGCGGGGCCTCGATCGCGTCCACGGCGGGCCGCCCGCCCCGCCGGTGCAGCCGTGGCCGGTTAACCTCTTGGCGATCTCCCCGTTTGCCTGGGCCCGCAACCACGTGCCGAACACCGGCAGACTTGACGCATCGTGAAGGGCCGACATCGCGATGTACCGGTAGGAGGAGTGGAGCTCCCTGTTCATCTGCCGGTCAAGGCAGCATCGATCGATGGTTTCAGCCGATCTATCTCTTCGTCAACGGGCGAATAATTGTGCAGCAGCATGAACATATTCTATCCAGCCGGACCGACAACCGGGGTAGCCCCCGGGTTGAACGGGTTCACCCGGATCGCGAGCGAGTAGAGATACGGGTAGTGTTTCCTCAGGTAGCAGAGATGGTCGATCCACTCGATCACCAGGAGGCGATAGATCCGATCGCAGTCATTTGTCAGGTGCGCGAGATCGCTCGGGGGAAGCTCGTCGAACCCCGGGCGGAACTCGAGCTCCTCGATCAGGTGGAAGACGGCCCGGAGGAGCTCGGTGAAGGACTCGTGCTCCAGGACCATCGGATTCTCGAGGAGCCGGATCATGAACTCGGCCCGTTCGTTCAAAAACGGCCTGAGCGTGGTGAGATCAGCGGACGTTACCCGGAGCTCGAAGCGCCGGTCGACGAGGGTCGCGCGGAGTCGGCTGAATTCGGCGTCGGTCCAGTCGGGCCGGGCGAGAAGTGCGGGGGCGTACTCGGCCAGGTTCCGGTCCATCAGGGCAAGCCGGTTCAGCAGGTGATACCCGGTCCAGGAGAAGAAGGTCCCGATGAGCATCCGGAGTTTCTCAAGGCGCTGACGATAGTCCCTGAGTTCCAGCAGCCGTTCGAGCACGAGAGTCACGACCAGCACCGAGATCGGGAGGAACGCGAAGTCCTGCAGCAGGTAGAACTCGGTATTTCGCGGGTCGCCGAAGATCGTCAGCTGCGTCGTGTAAACTGCCACCGATAAGGTGATCAGGACTGCTGCCTGGACGAGGTCCGAGGACCGCCACCACCGCATCATCCTCACATTTGAACTGCCGGGGAAAAACGCTGTCGATCATCCGGCGAGGGAGCGATAGAGCGCGGCGTGCCGCGCCGCGATCTCGCGGATATCGAAGGGGACCGTCGCCTCGCGGGCCCCCGCCCGGCACGATGCGAGGGCGGCGTCGTCGCCGAGGAGCGCACTCGCCTCGTCGATCGTCGAGAAGTAGAGGATCGAGGAGCCGAAGATCTCGCGGAACTCGGGAATGGACCGGGCGACAACAGGCAGTCCCGCGGAGAGGGCCTCCAGGACCACGAGGCCGAAGGTCTCGGCGTGGGAGCCCATGAAGAACGCGTCAGCGGCCGCGTACGGCGCGTCGATCCGGTCCACGTACCCCGTGAAGAGGACGTTCGGCCCGGCCCGTTCGCGCAGCGCCGTAATCCGGGCGTAGTCCTGGGAGAGGACGCTGTACGGCAGACCGCCGACCCAGACGAAGCGGATGTCGGGGTGGCGGGCCGCCAGCGCGAAGAAGTCGTAGATCCCCTTGCGCGGGGTCATCTGCGCGACCGAGAGGACCACCTGCTCGTCTGCGCCGATACCGTGGTGCTCGCGGAAATCGGCCCCGAGCTCGGGGTCGGGGCGGAACTGCTCGCGGTCGACCCCGTTCGGGATCAGCGTGATCGGCGTGTCGGGGAGCATCGCGCTCACCTCCCGGTGGCACGGCTCCGAGACCGTGACGATGTGGTCGAAGCCCGCGTAGATCGACGGGTAGAGCCGGTTGATCCGACGGGCGAACGCGATGTTGCCCTGGTTGATCCTGGGCGTGGAGTGGGCGGTCAGGACCGAGACGCCGCGCGAGGAGCGGCGGTTGTGCAGCGCGAGCGGGCCGAAGGTGTGGTAATGGACGAGGTCCGCGTCGGCCGTTCGGCGCTTCCACGCGAGCTCGAGGCCGTCCGCTCCCCCGAGGGCCCGGTAGAGCGTGCGGGCCGCAGTCGCGCACCCGATGAACCGGAAGAAGAGCTGGTCCTCGACGTAGAAACTCACGCGCACGGCCCGGGCCCCCGCACGTAGTCGAGCGCATGCCGGATGCACCCGTCCATGTTCAGGTACTCGAACTCGGCGAACCGGCCGACGAGGTCGATCCCGCGGGCGGCGACGAACTCCCGGACGGCCCCGACCGACTCCGGGTACGCGAGGTCGTAGACCACGTAGCCGAAGGGCTGGCGGGCGATCCCGGTGAAGACGACGTCCTCTCTGCGAAGGACCCCCATCGCCTCGAGCCGGTCGAGGACGTGGTCGACGAGGGACTCGTCGTCCATGGCCGCCACCGGGTCCCCGGGCCGGTACGTGCACTCGGCGAGGATCGAGCCGCACCCTGCCGGTGCCGTCCCCGTGCTGTAGTTCGACGGAAACGAGATCCGGTTCGCGAACCCGAGCCCGGGCTCGGGGAGGTAGACCCACGAGTACGGCGGCACGGGGCCGCGGACGCCGACGAAGACGCAGGCGACGCCGTTGTACACGAGCCGCCCCAGCGCCCCGGCGACCTCCGGCGGCACACCGTCGAGGGCCGGGACGAGCGCCTGGAGCGGGATGGTCGAGATGCAGCGGTCGGCCGCGACCGTCGTCTCCCCGTCGGAGATCAGGAACCGGTCCCCGTCACGCCGGACCGACCGGACATGGAAACCACAGCGGATCCGGTCCTCGATGGGGGCCGCGATCGCGCGGACCAGGGCCTCGATCCCGCCCTCGGCGGGATACGAGAAGACGGCCTGGTGCGCGTAGCCCTCGGTGGGAAGGCCGCAGGCCGACCGGAGCACGTCCGCGAGCGGCGGGCGCGGCACGCGCCCGTCGACCCAGTGGGCCGACATCTCGTCGAGCGGGTACTTCCAGATCTTCTCGTTGTACGGGACCATGTAGCAGTCCGCGATCCCGTCGCCGAAGGTCCGGTAGATCCAGTCCTGGAAGGAGCGGGCGGGGGCCGGTTCGCCGCGCTCCGCTTCGAGCCCGGCGGCGATGACGGCCCGGACGAACCCGTTGACGCAGCGGAACCGGTCGTCGGGGGGGAGGTCGGCGAGGCCGTTCTCGAACGGGTACTGCACGTACCGTCCCCGGTAGAAGCACTTCGTCTCGCGGTGCCGCTCGACGCGGTTCGGCCCGAGCACCTCCCGCATCCAGGCGAGCACCTCCCCGTCGCGGGAGAAGATGATGTGCGAGCCGCCGAGGTCGAAGGTGAACCCGTCCGCCGTGACCGATCGGCAGAGCCCGCCGTAGCCGTCCGCTGCCTCGAGCACCACGACCTCCTCGCCCTTCTTGGCGAGCAGGCGGGCGAGGGTACAGCCGGTCAGGCCGGCCCCCAGGATCGCGGTCGTCACGCTGAGTACGTTGGCTCCGGCCGCTTAAATGATTGACCGGGCGGCGCCGACGCCCGGAACGAAAAGGGTCAGTAACTCCGCCCGATCAGCGCGGTTTTGCCGGCGCGCCCGCAGACGACGCAGGCCCCCTCGCCGGGTGCGACGAGGTCCGAACGGACTTCGACGCCGAGGACGGCCCCGCCGGTCTCCTCTTCGACCCGGTCCGCGCAGGCCTGCTCGCCGCACCAGTTCACGACCGCGACCCCGCCCTCGAGCGCCGCGGCGAGCTCGGGCATGGACGCGGCGGTCCGGACCTGCCCGGCGAGGTGGTCCGCCGCCTTCTCCCCGAGGGCCCGCGTAACCGATGCGAGGAGGTCGCGCACGCCGTCGGCAACCGTTGCGAGTGGGACCGTGGTCTTGGGCCCGCCCGTCCTGAGCACGGCCGTGGCGACGCCCCCGTCGAGGTCGCGCGGACCGAGCTCGAGCCGGACCGGGACGCCCCGCATCTCCCAGTGGTAGAACTTCGCGCCGGGCCGCAGGTCGCGGTCGTCGAGTTTGACCCGGATCCCGCTCGCCGCGAGATCGTCGGTCAACCGCCGGGCCGCGGCGAGCACCTCGTCGCCGCGCTTGCCCACGATGATCGGGACCACGACCGCCTGGATCGGGGCGACCTCGGGCGGCAGCACCAGCCCGCGGTCGTCGCCGTGGACGCTGATCAGGGCCGCGATGCACCGCTCCGAGATCCCGTAGCAGGTCTGGTGGGCGAGCCGCTGCTCGCCGTCGCGGTCCTCGTACGTGATCGCGAAGGTCTTCGAGAAGTGGTCGCCGAGGTGGTGGACCGTCCCGATCTGGAGGGTCCGCCCGTCCGGCATCACGCAGTCGACCGCGATCGTGTAGTCCGCGCCGGGGAACTTGTCCCACTCCGGGCGCTTCGAGACGAGCACGGGGATCCCGAGCCGGTCGTAGAACTCGCGGTACCGGGCGACCGCGTCCTCGACCTGGGCCGCTGCCTCCTCCCATGTCGCGTGGACCGTGTGCGCCTCCTTGAACGAGGTGATCTCGCGCAGGCGGATCAGGGGGCGCGTGTGCTTGGTCTCGTACCGGA
>DAEF01000247.1 GCA_002495225.1 Methanoregulaceae archaeon UBA288
CCGGCCTGGGCGGGATACCCGGTGTTGTCTGCGGCGATGGCCGAGCCGGCGTCGATGCGGAGGGATCCGGCGGTGATGGTTACCCCCTTGAACCCCGGCAGCGATGGATCGGACGCGAGCGTGAGGACCGCATTGTTTGTGACGACCAGCTGTCCAAACGCGTAACTCCCCGCCGGGAGGGTCGCGCTCGCCGTCACGATCGTCTCGTTGTCGACATCGTCCTGAATACCGTCGCCGTCGAGGTCGCTCACGGCCGAAGCGGTCCCGATCAAAAGACCCGCGAGGCACGCGGTACAGAGAAACCGGATGATAAGTTCGGAGATTGTTTGCATGGAGTGCACCCGTTCAGAGGAGGTCTCCGTGCGCAGGCGGGGAACCGGGGATGAGTGATTGGGAGGNNGGGGGACGGAGAGGGGGGCGCACGGCTGACCGCCGATACCGATGCTTTTCATTTTTCCTGCCAGCTCTTAAAATGTCTGGTACAAGCGTGCCTGGTATGGGTGGGGTCCTGTCGCGGGTTCCAGAGGTCATAACGACGGCGCCCCCTTTCGGGGACACCGCCTGGAACCATCTCCCGATGGCCCCTGCCTCTTCGTTCCACGGCGTCGTCGGCCTGGATCTAGAACTCCGCCGGCCTGCTGGGCACGCCTCGTCGATTCTGCGCAGATGAACCCTATCCGTCGGTCGACGTCGATTTCTATGAGATGAAGACGGGGCAGGTCATCCCGGCACTGGCGATCCCGGGCAGATGTACCCCGACTGCCCCACGGAACAGATATCCCGATGTCGCGACAGCACACGGTCTCCGGATATCGAGAATGCGGTTCATGGTGGACGTGTGCACGTTGGTGTGGCCATTTTTCCCGGTGAGACCCCTGTGCGAAGTCGTGATTCCGTGACGTCCCGCAGTCACAGCTCCGCGGACGTCGCGATCCCCTGCAGAGGGATGCAACGGCAATCCATGAGAAGCCCGGGATTCCGGCACGGATCGTCGGATTCACGGGGGATTACAGGCGAACTCCTATAGCTCCCCCGTTGGCACGATGAGCCCGGGGGTGTCTCCGAATCCGCCGGACGGGCGATCGGGTGGCAGACGCACAGGGGAAGAGAGTGGACGCAGCACCCGGGGGGTGGTTGAAGAGCCTGAAGATGCCGGCCCGTCCGCGACAATCGGCACGCTCGTCATTCGGCAGGACGACGGCGGACACGGCACGACTCCGCCGACCCTGGACAGGGCCCCGGCCCGGTTCCCGAATGCCTCGGGGAGGAGGGCACAAACCTTTGAGTGTCCCGGGCGGCAAAGGGTACACACGCATGGAGACTTCCGATCACACCATCTGGATCGAGCGCTACCGGCCCGCCGTCCTCGCCGAGATCGTCGGCCAGGACGAGATCGTCGAGCGGCTCCAGAGCTACGTCCGGAGCGGGAGCCTCCCCCACCTCCTCTTCACGGGCCCGGCCGGCGTGGGCAAGACGACGGCGGCCGTCGCGCTGGCGCGCGAGTTCTTCGGCGAGACCTGGCAGATGAACTTCCGCGAGCTCAACGCCTCGGACGAGCGCGGGATCGACGTGGTCCGGAACCAGATCAAGGAGTTCGCCCGGACCAGCCCGCTCGGCGGGGCCGCGTTCAAGATCCTCTTCCTCGACGAGGCCGACGCCCTCACCACGGACGCGCAGGCGGCCCTGCGGCGGACCATGGAGACCTACGCCCGCACCTGCCGCTTCGTCCTCTCGTGCAACTATTCGTCCAAGATCATCGACCCGATCCAGAGCCGGTGCGCCATCTACCGCTTCCGCCCGCTCGGCCCGGCCGCGATCGGCGAGGAGATCCGGCGGATCGCGGCGGCCGAGGGGCTCACCATCGGCGACGACGCCGTGGACGCGATCGCGTACGTGGCGCAGGGGGACATGCGCCGCGCCATCAACGCGCTCCAGGGGGCCGCGATGGTCTCGGACGACGTGGACGGGTCCATGGTCTACGCGACCACGGCAACGGCCCGCCCCGACGAGATCCGCGAGCTCCTCCGCCTCGTGGTGGCCGGCGAGTTCGAGCCGGCCGAGGGGCTGCTGCGCGAGCTGATGCACGACCGGGGGATCGCGCCGAGCGAGCTGCTCGGCCAGACCTACCGGGCGCTGATCCGGCAGCCGATGCTGCGCGAGCTCAAGGTCGAGCTGATCGAGCACCTGGGCGAGGCCGACTTCCGCCTCTCCGAGGGTGGGACGCCCGAGCTCCAGATGGAGGCCCTCCTGGCCCGTTGCGTCCGCTCGGCCGGCCGGGTCGCCCGGGACCTCTGATGCCGCCCGAGGACGACGAGGTCGCGACGACCAACCGCGTCCGGGACTGGACCCGGCTGCTCAAGAGCAAGTACAGGGACCAGCTCGCGGACCTGATCGCGCAGTACCCCAAGAAGCGGTCGCTCTTCATCGACTACCGCGACGTCTACTCGTTCGGCAAGCCCGGCGTCCGGATGGCGCAGGAGCTGATCGAGAACCCCGGCAAGGTGCTCGAGGACGTCAAGGACGCCGTCCGGGCCCAGCAGCTCGCGCGGGGCAAGAACGCGAAGGAACCCGAGGTGAACATCCGGTTCACGAACCTGCCCCTCCGCATCGGGGCCCGCGACATCCGGTCCGAGCACATCAACCGGTTCGTCTCGGTCGAGGGGATCATCCGGAAGACGACCGAGGTCCGGCCCCGGATCGTCGAGGCGGTCTTCCGCTGCCCGGGCGGCCACCTGACCCGGAAGGCGCAGGAGTTCGGCAGTTTCATCGAGCCCGACGGGTGTGCCACCGAGGGCTGCACCTACCGGAAACTGACGCTCGTGCCCAAGCGCTCGTCGTTTATCGACGCCCAGAAGCTCCGTATCCAGGAGTCGCCCGAGGGCCTGCGCGGCGGCGAGCAGCCGCAGACGATCGACGTGGACGTGACCGACGACATCGCGGCGACGGTCGCCCCGGGCGACCGGGTGGTGATCAACGGGATCCTCCGCTCGCAGCAGCGGGTCAACCACGGCAACAAGTCCACGTTCTTCGACATCCACCTCGAGGCGAACTCGATCGAGGTCGGCGAGAAGGAGTTCGAGGAGGTCTCGATCAGCGACAAGGACGAGGAGGAGATCCAGCGCCTCTCGCACGACCCCGAGGTCTACAGGAAGATCATGCGCTCGATCGCGCCGACGATCTACGGCAACGAGGAGGTCAAGGAGGCGATCGCCCTCCAGCTCTTCGGCGGGATCATGAAGAATATGCCCGACGGCTCCCACCTCCGCGGCGACATCCACTGCCTGCTGATCGGCGACCCGGGGATCGCGAAGTCGCAGATCCTCCGGTACGTGGTCCGGCTCTCGCCCCGCGGGATCTACACCTCGGGCCAGTCCTCGACCCAGGCCGGCCTGACCGCGACGGCCGTGAAAGACGAGTTCGGCGACGGCCGCTGGACCCTCGAGGCCGGCGCGCTCGTGCTGGCCGACATGGGGATCGCCGCGGTCGACGAGATGGACAAGATGCAGAAAGAGGACCGGTCCGCGCTCCACGAGGCGATGGAACAGCAGTGCTACGACGACGAGACCGAGATCCTCGCCGAGCGGGGCTGGCTCCGGTTCGTGGACCTCCGGCCGGACGACCGCGTCGCGACCCTTGCTCCCGACGGCCAGCTCGAGTATGCGGTCCCGTCACGGTTCTTCGCGGACGACTACGACGGGAACCTCTACTACGTGAAGTCGCGGCAGGTCGACCTCGCGGTCACGCCGAACCACCGTGTCTGGGTCAACCCGAACCGGCGGGCGGACGAGTGGGAGGGGTTCGGGCTCCGCCGCATGGACGGGCTCCCGCTTCACAGGCGCATGCGTTTCCAGAAGGGCGCCCGCTGGGACGGCGAGCGCGTGGAGACGTACGAGATCCCGTCGGTCGCGAAGTACGGAAACCAGCACCGGAACGAGACCGAGACCGGGCCGGTGACGGTCCCGATGGACCGCTGGCTCGAGTTCCTCGGGTACTTCCTCTCGGAGGGCTCGGTCCAGCACCACCCTGAGACGGGGGTGCCGTACCGCGTCCACGTCACGCAGAAGCCCGGCGAGAAGGCCGACCGGATCCGCGCCTGCCTCGAGCGCCTGCCGTTCGCCCACTCGTACGACGGCCACAACTTCGCGATCAGCGCGAAGCAGCTCGCGGTCCACCTCGCGCCGTTCGGGAAGTGCCACGAGAAGTTCGTGCCGGACTACGCCAAGCGGCTCGCGCCGGACCACCTCCGGGTGCTCCTCGAGGCGCTCGTGCTCGGCGACGGGCACGTTGACCCCGTGACGGGAACCACGGTCTACGTGACCTCGTCCTCGCGGCTCGCCGACGACGTGACCGAGCTCCTCCTCAAGGCCGGCTGGTCCGGGAACCGCTACCGCGTCCGATCCGCCGGCGACGCGACCACCACCCCGCGCGGCGGGACCGCGACCGTGAGCCACGACATCTGGCAGGTAACGTTCATCCGCGACGGCCAGAACGAACCGAACGTGAACTCGAACGGGCAGCGGCAGATCGAGGCCCGGCCGTACCGGGGCCGGGTCTACTGCGTCGAGGTGCCGAACCACGTCGTCTACGTCCGGCGGAACGGCATCCCCGTCTGGTGCGGCAACTCGATCTCGGTAGCGAAGGCCGGGATCACGGCCACGCTCAAGTCGCGCTGCGCCCTCCTCGGCGCGGCGAACCCGAAGCTCGGCCGGTTCGACGAGTACGCGGACATCGGCGAGCAGATCAACATGCCGCCGTCGCTCCTCTCCCGGTTCGACCTGATCTTCATCCTGGCCGACAAGCCCGACCACAAGCGCGACGAGGCGATCGCCGAGCACATCCTCAAGGCCCACGGGGTCGGGGAGCTGATCGCCCAGCACGCGAAGGACCCGATCGAGGGGGTCGACGACGACTACATCCAGCGCGAGCTCGCGCCCGTGACCCCCGAGATCGAGCCGGCCATGCTCCGCAAGTACGTGGCGTACGCGAAGCGCACCTGCTTCCCGATCCTCTCACCCGAGGCCAAGGACGTGCTCGTCGGGTACTACATGCGCCTGCGCGATCTCGCCGACTCGAACAAGCCCGTGCCGGTCACGGCCCGGCAGCTCGAGGCCCTCGTCCGGCTGGCAGAGGCCTCGGCGCGGGTCCGGCTCGCGAAGAAGATCGAGGCGGACGACGCCGAGCGGGTCGTCCGGATCGTGGACACCTGCCTCCGGCAGGTCGCGTACGACCCCAAGACCGGGACCTTCGACATCGACAAGGTCACGACCGGGATCTCGAAGGGCAAGCGCGACCTGATCCGCGCGATCAAGGAGGCGATCCGCGAGAACGCCGACGTCTCGGGCCG
>DAEF01000100.1 GCA_002495225.1 Methanoregulaceae archaeon UBA288
AGGCCTGGCAGGAGGTGCAGGTGAAGAGCCCTTTCGAGACTGCATCCGTCACCCTGTCCTTTGCATCCCGGGGGTCGAGCGCTAGGCGGAGGTCCTGGCGCATCGCCGTCGGACCGGCAAAGGTGGTCACGTCCATCGCAGGGCAGACTGATATACACGCAAGGCACCCGATGCAGCTTCGAAGCGGCTTAATGAGTTCGACCTCCTCCCGGCTCGGCATCGTCGCCGAATCGGCGGGCTCGATGTGGGAAAGAGCGTCAAGCGCAGGCTGGAGGTCGACGATGAGATCCTTCTTCACCGGGAGTTTCAACGGCTCGATGGTCATCCCGTCTCTCGCCTCTTCCATGCAGGCAAGCACCGGCTCCCCGTTGACCCGTACGGCGCAGCTTCCACACTGCCCGGAACCGCAGCACCATCGGTAAGAGAGCGTGGGATCGATCTCGTCATGGATGGCATGAAGGAGATGGAGAACGCGTGCTCCCTCGTTGACCTCCACGAGATATGTCTGGAAATGCGGATTTTCATCCTGGTGGGGATCGAACCTCTGGATCTTCACGTTCATCTTCTTCATGTCTTCACCACCGTCTCGATTCCCGACCGCGTGAGCGACTGGTAACTGTGTCCGTAGGGGGAGGCCTGGGGGTCCCACGTCTGGGTCACGTCTTTCCTGACATGGGCACCCCGCGACTCTTTCCTGATCAGTGCCCCCTTCACCACCAGCGAGGCAGTGGTGAGCATGTTCTGCAGGATGCAGCACTCCGCAAGATTGGTCTTTCCGGCAGCCTTCAGGGGCAGGGATCCGAGGTGAGTGATCACCCCGAGTGTCTTCTCGAGTTCTTTGGCGGTCCTGAATATTCCTGCCCCCTCCCACATGGCAGTCCGGAGCGATCGTGCGACTGTGGACGGCACGACCTCTCCATCCAAGAATGCGGAGAGCCGTGTCTCCTGCGCTTCGATAGCCCTCTGATCGATACGTCCGCTCTTCTTTCCTTTCTTTCCTGCAGCCTCTCCAGCCCTCTTCCCAAATACCTGGGTGTCTGCAAGGGCGTTTCCTCCCAGCCGGTTGGCGCCATGGACCCCCCCGGCCACCTCGCCGCATGCGAAGAGACCGGAAACAGTCGTCTCGCATTCGCGGGTGATGCGAAGGCCCCCCATCATGTGGTGGGCGGTGGGTGCGACCTCCATCGGTTCCTCCCGGATGTCCACGCCGAATTTCAGGAATTGCTCGAGCATGACGGGGAGCTTCTCCTCGATCTGCTGCCGCGGCAGGTGTGTCACGTCAAGATAGACCCCGCCATGGGCAGTGCATCGCCCTTCCAGGATCTCGGTTGCAATTGCACGGGACACCACGTCGCGAGTGGAGAGTTCCATCCTCTCAGGGTCATAACGGCTCATGAAGCGCTCGCCGAGGCTGTTCTTGAGGATGCCGCCCTCCCCCCTCACCGCCTCAGTGATCAGCCGGCCCCTCGCATCGTATGGATACACGGCGCCGGTAGGGTGAAACTGCACCATCTCCATGTCGATCAGCTCGGCCCCCGCCCGGTATCCGAGGGCGTACCCGTCGCCTGTCCCCGAGGACGAGTTGGTCGAGATGTCGTAGACCTGCGTCCCCCCGCCCGTGGCGAGGACGACCGCGTCCGCGAGGAAGACGCCGAGGGCACCGTCCTGGTCGAGCGCCGCCGCTCCCGCGCACTGCCCCTTCTCGACCAGGAGTTCAACGGCCGCACACTCGTGTATCACCTCGACGCCGGTCAGGGCGAGCCGGTCCATCAGGGTCTGCATCATCTCGTGCCCGGTCCGGTCGCCCGCGTAGCAGGTGCGGGGGAACTGCTGGCCGCCGAAAGGACGCTGGGCCACGCCGCCCCCGGGCCCGACGTCGAAGACCGCGCCCCAGGCGACCAGGTCGCGGACGCGGTCGGGAGCCTCCCGGACAAGGGCGTCGACCAGGGCCCGGTCGTTCAGGTACGCGCCGCCCTTCAGGGTGTCCTCGACGTGGAGATCGGTGCGGTCGCCCTCCCGGAGGACCGCGTTGTACCCGCCCTCTGCCATCGGCGTGCACCCCCCTTTACCGGCAATCGTCTTCGAGAGCAGCAGCACCGACCCGTGCCCGGAGGCCTCTATCGCGGCCCGCACGCCCGCGCCGCCGCTCCCGATCACGAGTACATGCGCGGTCCGAACCCCGTTTTCCACCATCTTGAAGAGGATTGGGGGCAGAGTATGATAAAGAATGGCGAAGGGGACGGAGAGGGTTCTATGCGGTATCTGATGAAGTTCGGCGGCACCTCGGTCGCCGACGGCCGGTCGATCGATCGCACGGTTGGAATCGTCGGCGAGCACCGGGGGGCGGGTCACGAGGTCGCGGTCGTGGTCTCGGCCATGCGCGGAGTGACCGACGGGCTGATCGCCTGCGCCGTCGAGATGGCGTCGGCCCCGGACCCGGACCCGGCTCCGTTTCTCGCGGCCGTCCGCGAGCGGCAGGCGAAGGCCCTGGCCGAGGTCGCCCCGGACCACGCGGACGCGGCCCTGGCGGCGATCGACGAGCGGCTCGCAGCACTCGGAAACATCCTCCAGGCGGTCCACGCGCTCCGCGAACTGACGCCGCGGTCCAGGGATTACATCATCTCGTTCGGCGAGCGGTTCAGCGCCGTCGTGGTCGCGGCCGCGCTGCAGCAGCAGGGCATCGCCGCCGAGCCGCTCGACGGCTGCGAGGCTGGCATCCTCACGGACGACTGCCACGGGGCCGCGATGGCCCTGCCCGAGTCCGGGCCGCGGATCCGCGGGCGGGTCGTCCCGCTCCTCGCGGACCGCGTGCCGGTGATCATGGGCTTCATGGGCTGCACGCGGGGCGGGTCCGTCACGACGCTCGGCCGCTCGGGCTCGGACTACTCCGCCGCCGTGCTCGCTGCCGGTATCGACGCCGACGAGTGCTGGATCTGGACCGACGTTGACGGCGTGATGACCTCGGACCCGCGCCTCATCCCCGACGCCCGGGTGATCCCGGCCGTCTCGTACCTCGAGGCGATGGAGCTCTCGTACTTCGGCGCGAAGGTCCTGCACCCGCGGTCGATCGAGCCGGCCATGGCGGCCGGGATCGCGATCAGGGTCAAGAATACCTTCAATCCCAGGCACCCCGGCACGGTCCTCGTCGCGAACGGCGTGCGGTCGCGAAGGGTGGTCAAGGCGCTCACCTTCATCGACCGGGTCGCGCTCGTCAACTGCACGGGGGCACAGATGGTCGGCCGGCCCGGGGTCGCGAACGCGATCTTCGCGGCCCTCGCCGACCGCGCGGTCAACGTGATGATGATCTCGCAGGGGTCGAGCGAGGCGAACATCTCGCTCATCATCGACGAGGGGCACCTCGAGGCCGCCACCGAGGCCCTGTCCCCGCTTGTGGCGAGGGGGCTCTTCCGCGACCTCTCGTCCGACCGGGACGTGGCCGCCGTCGCGGTGGTCGGCTCGGGCATGGCCGGCGCACCCGGAACCGGGGGCCGGATCTTCACGGCCCTCGGCGTCCACGGGATCAACGTGATGATGATCTCGCAGGGGTCGTCGGAAGCGAACATCTCGTTCGTGGTCCGGGCCGGCGACGGCCCCCGGGCCGTGCGGGCCCTTCACGACGAGTTCCGTCTCTCGGAGGAGTGTGATGACGAATAGTTACCGTGAAGCCGGGGTCGACATCCGGCTCGAAGCCGACGGGATCGCGGCCCTCGTCCGCGAGCTGACCTTCCGCCGCGAGGGGCGGTACGGGCCCGTGGGCGGGGTCGGCCACTTTGCCGGCCTAATCGAGTTCGGGTCGCACGTCCTCGCCCTGGCAACGGACGGGGTCGGGACCAAGATGCTGATCGCGGACGCGGTCGGCGACCGGTCCACGGTCGGGATAGACTGCATCGCGATGAACGTGAACGACCTGTACGTGATGAACATCGAGCCGGTCGCGTTCGTCGACTACATCGCCTGCGACCGTGTCGACCCCGCGAGGATGGCCGAGATCGGGCGCGGGCTGAACGAGGGAGCGAGGCAGGCGAACATCTCGATCGTCGGCGGCGAGACGGCGACGCTGGCCGGTCTCGTCAACGGCCTCGACCTCGCCGGCGCCGTGCTCGGGATCCAGCACCGCGACCGCGTGATCTCGGGCGAGGCCTGCCGACCGGACGACCTGGTGGTCGGCCTCCCGTCCTCGGGAGTGCACTCGAACGGGCTCTCGCTCGCCCGGCGCATCGCCGAGGCCAACGGCGGGTACGACCAGCCCTTCGGCTCCACGACGCTCGGTCGCGAGCTGCTGACGCCGACCCGGATCTACAGCGAGGTGCTCGGGCTCGCGGAGCGGCACGAGGTCCACGGCATGTGCCACATCACGGGCGGCGGTCTTTTGAACCTCGCCCGCCTGACCGATCTCGGATTCGCGATCGACGACCCGATCGCGCCGCCGCCGGTCTTCGCCTGGCTGCAGGAGCGGGGCGGGGTCTCGACGGCCGAGATGTACCGGACCTTCAACATGGGCATGGGCTTCGCGATGGTCGTGCCCGAACACGAGGCCGGCGTGGTGGCGCGCTCGGTGCCGGGGGCGAAGGTCGTGGGCAGGTGCACGGCCGAACCCGGCATCCGGCTCGGCGACCTCCGCATCGAGTGAGAGAAGAGAAGAACCCTATTCTTCGTCTGCGCCGTCGTCGGCGCAGTCGAACGGTTCCTGTATCGCCCGTTCCGAGACGATCGCCGAGTTGCCGGTCGGGTCCTCTATCACCAGCGTGATCGGGAAGTCGCCGGCCCTGGCGTCGGCGATCTCGGCCATCAGGCACTCGGCCCGGACCCGCTCCTCGCTCTCGGCCCAGACGAGCACCCCCTCGATCACCGAGAGGACCCGCTCGAGGACCCCCTCGATGTTCGTGACGAACCCCTCGCAGGCCGGCCCGGGGTTGATCTCGACGCCGAGCTCGGGGATCCGGACCGCCCCGCTCATGGACCGGACGACACGGACCGAGAGGTCGTCGGACGACTCGACGCGGAACGTGAACCGCGTCGGCTCACCCTGCTGGAGCATCTGCGTGTTCGCGTACCGGTGGCCGCAGGCCGGACAGCTGGCCGAGACGATCAGGATATCCGAGAAGTATGGGATCGTCTCGGTCTGGTAGATATACTCACACTCCTCGCCGCAGGCAGAACAGGGCCCGTTCAGGACGACTCGCTGACCTGCGGCAGCCTCCTCCACTAGATGCCCCCGACGATCTTCTCCCGCGAGATCTTGACCGCCTGGGGAGTGATCACGACGTAGCGCTGGTCGCCGAGGCCGACGATATCGCCGTTGACATCCTTCGCGACCTCCTTGAGGTCTTTCAGGACGCGCTCGTACGTGATCTTGTCGAGCTTGAGCTGCGAGATGTCGGCGATCACGATGTTGCCGTTGTAGATCTCGTCCTTGATCTTCGGGGTGTCCTTGAGGCTGGAGATGCCCGCGATCTTGACGTAGCTCGAAGCGGGCTCGTCATCGGGGCCTTGGGGCTCGAACGAAGCGAGGTCGAGCTCCATATAATCATCCTCTTTTGGGACGGCGCTCTTGCCGAGGAGGGAGTCGAGGATCTTGGAAGCCATACCCAAAATCTGGCATCCATCCGTATTTAAGTATTCCTTTCTCGGTTCAGACCTCGAGCCCCCAGATCTCGTCGCCGACGTGGTGGATGTTTTTACAGACTTTTCCTGCCGTCTCAGCGCGCATCGGTCCGGCGTCGAGACGGGCGAGGCAGACCGCGAGCGGCTTGTGATGCCGCTCCTCGACCACGACCGCCGGCCGATCGGCGCGGACGTCGTCCGTGATCTCGACGATCCCCGGGCGCATGATGTCGGCCCCGTTCACGACGAACTGCACGGCCCCCATGTCGACCGTGATCCGGCGGGCTGCGAACGGGCGCGCCATGGCGCCCCGGAGCGTCGGAAAAAGGACCCCGCCCCGCTCGAAGAGGAGGGGCTGCCGGTCGATGAAGTAGAACCGGATCGGCCCGCCGGTCTCGGCCACCTCGATCCGATCGCTCGCGAAGAGAACCGCCTCGGGACCGAGTTCGTCTTCAAGCCGGCGCTCGATCTCGGCCAGCTCGCTCTTCCTGACCGTGTGCCGCTTTTTGATCGTGATCGGCGCCATCGGTCAGCTATGGCGTGGACCTGCCATAAAAAAACCGTGTTGTTGACCCATACACTATGGTTATATACCGTCCTCGCTCACATATGGTACTCCAGGTGGATCGGGGGAAAGAGATGTCGAAGAGGCCGCTGGATATTCTTGACCAGGTGCTGAACCGCGAGCCGGTGATCGTCTCATTGAAGGGCGATCGCGAGCTCCGCGGGGTGCTCCAGGGATACGACGTGCACATGAACCTCGTGCTTGACCAGGCAGAAGAGGTCACCGACGGCACGTCCCACCGCATCGGTACGCTGATCGTCCGCGGCGACAACGTGATCTATATCTCGCCATCGCATAACCAGTAAGGAGGAGTTGCATGTCCAAGGGCACACCATCAAAGGGGAAGCGAAACAAGCAGAACCACATCGCCTGCCGGCGGTGCGGATCGATCTCGTTCCACCTCAGGCACAAGATCTGCTCGAAGTGCGGATTCGGCCGTTCGAGCCGTATGCGCGCGTTCGACTGGATGTCAAAGCGATCAAAAGTACCGACGCACTGACCTCACATGTGCGGAATCGTTGGCATCGTCGATGCTGGCGGTGTTTCACTCCCGCTCTACTACGCCCTGTATGCGCTTCAGCACCGGGGACAGGAGAGCGCGGGGATATCTGTTTTTGACGGCGACCGACTCCGGAAGCACAAGGGCCCGGGGCTCGTTGCCGAGGTATTCGATACCGAGATCCTGCGGAGCCTCCACGGGACGGTCGGTGTCGGGCACGTCCGGTATCCGACCACGGGGGCGAATCTTCCCGAGAACATCCAGCCGTTCAACTTCGAGTTCATGGGCCGTTCCTTCGCGCTCGCCCACAACGGCAACCTCGTGAACACCCGCGAACTCCGCGCGGCCTTCGAGCAGGCGGGCCAGATCTTCTGCACAAGCACGGACACCGAGGTGATTGCGAACCTGATCGCGGACGAGCTCCGCCACTCGGGCTCGATCGAGGATGCCGTCAGGAGCTGCATGGCCAGCCTCCGCGGCTCGTACTCGGTCGTGATGGTCTACGAGGACCAGCTCTACGCGTTCCGGGACCCGCTCGGCCTCAAGCCGCTCTGCGTCGGGACGACGCCGGGCGGGTACATCGTTGCGTCCGAATCAGTCGCGGTCGATGCGCTCTCGGGGGCGCTGATCCGCGACGTGGCACCGGGCGAGCTCGTCAGGCTCGACGCGGACGGGATCACCTCGACCCGGATCGCGACTGCGGACCACGTCGCGCACTGCATCTTCGAGTACGTCTATTTTGCGCGGGCTGATTCGGTTATCGACGGGGTGCTGGTTTATGATGTCCGCCGGCAGGTCGGCAAGAAACTCCATGATGAAGCCCCCGTAAAAGCAGATTCGGTCGGCGCCCTTCCCGACTCGGGGATCGCATACGCGATCGGGTACGCGGAACAGTCGAAGATCCCCTATGTCGAGTCCCTCATGAAGAACCGGTACATGGGCCGCACGTTCATCATGCCGACCCAGAAGGAGCGGGAGAAGGCGGTCCGGATCAAGCTCAACCCGATCCCGGCCCACCT